>JADGPC010000399.1 GCA_017882645.1 Streptosporangiales bacterium
CCAGGTTCACCCCGTCGAACATCGCCTTGCCCGAGATCTGCCCGCCCGGCGTCAGCCCCAGCAGGCTCTGGGTCAGCACCGTCTTCCCCGACCCGGACTCACCCACGATCCCCAGCGTCCGGCCCCGCTCCACGGCGAACGAAACCCCCCGCACCGCCTGCACCACACCATCAGCCGTCGGAAAGCTCACCCGCAAGTCCGTCACCTCGAGCAGGCCCATCGGTCTTCCTCCCAGGTGGTGCCAGTTACAGCGCCGCAGCGAGGGCCAGGGTGCTGCATCGGCGGGGGGAAGCCGAGCTAGCTAGTCGGTTGCAGTTGTGCGGTGCATGAGCCAGCGATCCGGCCGGGCACGCTACCTGCATACCCGGCCGGACCATGGC
The DNA here is from genome assembly GCA_017882645.1 of Streptosporangiales bacterium. GTDB lineage: Bacteria > Actinomycetota > Actinomycetes > Streptosporangiales > Streptosporangiaceae > Chersky-822. The sequence goes on from JADGPC010000399.1 coordinate 381, forward strand.
TAACTCGCTGGGCGCCACGCCCTAGCCGTTCTTCAGCCAGATGTTGGTGATGTCCGGGCCGCCGATATTCGGCTGGTAGACGATCGCTGAGGTGCCCGCCTGCTGCGCGTTCGCGGACGAGTACATCAGCAGCTGCTGGCTGAGCAGCGGGACGATGACGGCATTGCCCATGACGGTGCGGTCCGCCTTGTTCCACAGCGTGCCGGCCTGACTGAGGCTCGTCGACGCCTCGGCCTGCGTGATCAGGCTGTCCAGCTGCTTGCTGCTGTAACAGCCGTAGTTGGTGGTGTTGAGCACGCAGTTCGTCTGGAACAGCGGGGAGATGATGGTCCGGCCGTTGTTGCCGAACCAGTCAGGGAACCAGCCTGGCTGCGCCATGTCCCAGACGCCGGGCTTGGCGTTGGCCGGCGCGTTGCCGAGGTCGACGAAGAAGGTCGAGCCGGACTCTGGCTTGCCGGCCAGCTTCACGCCGCACGGCTGCAGGCTGGCCTGGAGAGCCTCGAAGATGGCCTTGTTGATGCTGTCGTTCGGGTACAGGTAACTCAGCGTCAGCCCGTTCTTGTAACCGGCGCTGGCCAGCATCGACTTGCACTTCGACGGGTCGCCCTGGCTGTTGTTGCTCGGATAGTCGTTGTAGTTCTGGAAGCCGACGTTACCGGGCGGAATCGCCGTGTTCAGAACCTTGGCGACGGTCGGGCCGCCGACCACCTTCTGCACCGCCACCTTGTTGACGCCGTACTCGATCGCCTGACGGACGCCGAGCTTGCCCATCGCGCCCCCGTTGTTGGGACTGCGCAGGTTGAACACCATGTACGGCAGGGTGTTGCTGCCCGGCCACGCGAAGAATTTCGGATCGTGCGTGGACTCGAGGGTCGGGATCTCGCTCGGCACGATGCCGGTGTCAAGCGGCAAGTCGTACTGGCCCGCCTTCATGTCGTTGAACTGGGTCTGCGCGTCCGAGACGCCCATCGTCACCTGAACCTGGTTGACGTACTGGTGCCGGTTGGCGTCGGTGGACTGCTTCCAGGCCGGGTTACGCGACATCGTGATCGACCGGCTCGGGACGTATGAGGTGATCTGGTACGGGCCGTCGGAGATCGTGTGCTGGTCCAGCTGCAGGCTGTTCGGCACGTACTTGTCGTATTCCGCCGGGCGGGCCGAGGTGAACGGCATCGCGAGCATGTAGATGAAGTCACCGGCCGGCTGGATCAGGCTGAACCTGAGCGTCGACGAATTCACGGCCGTGATGCCCGAGATGTTGTGAGTGTTCTGGAAATTTGCGATGTTGGCGGCGGTCGGGGAGTGCGTCTTGGCCCCGAAGTACTTTGTCTCGCCGTCGCAGTACTGCTTCAGGCCCGCGATCGTGGCCGTGTAGTACAGCGGGTTGCCGACCGGGCTGACCGGGTTGCAGAACGCCTTGAACTCGCGGATGAAGTCGGCGGCCACAACCTGGCGGGGCGGGCTGGTATTCCAGTCCACGCCCTGCTTGAGGTGGAACGTATACGTCTTCCCGCCGTTGGCGATCCCGCCGTTGGCGGTGGTCGGCACGGCCGTCGCGATATCCGGCACTGGTGTGGTGTTCTTGGTCCATCCTGCTGAGGTAAGTGTCTTGCCAGGAGCGGTGGGGTAAGTCAGCAGCTGTCGCGCGTAGCCACGCTCGAGGATGTAGTCGGCGGTGTAGTAAGCCGGGACCGTGTCGACGTGATCGGGGCCGGACGCCGCGACGAGCTTCAGGGTTCCGCCGTGCACGGGCGTGGACCCGGAGGACGAGCTATTGTTCGACGAACTGCTGCAGGCGGCTAGTCCGGCCGCCGCCAGGCCAGCCATCGCCGTCACGGCAATCCGCTGGGTACGACGTGTCATGAGCGGGCTCCTTCGAACCTGGTGCATGAGCCCAGGTGTATCGGTAGTCGCATAGGTGACTGCGAGTAATCGCATCATCACTTTCCGTAACTACACGCAATCGGCGGAGCTGTCTAGTGCGCGACGGAGGCCGGTTCCCAGCATTTATGGAACCGCAATCACTCCGTGACCGGGGTGAGAGCGGGACAGTGGCCGGTCAGCCCTCGATGGCGTACCGCATCGGCCAGAACTTGGCCTGCGCCTCGGCCACCTCGGTGGGCGGGTCGGAACCGGCGACGATGCCGCAGCCCGCGAAGAGCCTGGCGTTGCGGCCGGCCAGCAGCCCGCACCGCAGGGCGATGCCCCACTCGCCATTTCCGCTGCCATCGACCCAGCCCACGGGGCCCGAGTAGCGGCCGCGGTCCATCCCTTCGAGCTCGCGGATCAGCTCCATGGCCGCCTCGGCCGGGGTGCCGCAGATGGCGGCGGTCGGATGCAGTGCGGCCGCGAGTCCGAGCGCCGAGTGACTGGCTGCCTCGCTGGCCGCGAGAGTGCCATCCACCCGGGTGGCCAGGTGCTGGACATTGGCCAGCCGCAGCAGTGACGGCTGGTCCTCGACTCGCAGGTCGGCGCAGAGCGGCTGGAGCGCGGCGCGAACATCGGCGACCGCGTACTGATGCTCGTCGCGGTCCTTCGACGAGGCAAGCAGGGTCGTGCCAAGCGCGCGGTCGGCCTGCGGCGTGCCGCCCCTGGGCATCGTGCCGGCCAGGACCAGCGAGTGGAGCTGAGTCCCGGTCCGGCGGATCAGCAGCTCCGGAGTCGCCCCGACCAGCCCGTCGCAGGCGAAGGAGTAGCAGTCCGGGTAACGGCCAGCCAGCCGGGACAGCAGCACCCGGGCATCGATGTCCGCCGCGGCTGTCGCGTTCAGCTCCATCGCAAGCACGACCTTGCTGAGGCTGCCTGACCCGATGGCCGCGACGGCCGTCGCCACCGCCCGCTCCCACTGCGGCGTGGTCAGGCTGCCGTCGGCCCACCGCACGCCGGTCGGCGTGACCTGGGGCGAGGGGACCGGCAGGTCGGCGAGGGCCGGCGCCGACGGGGCCGGCTGCACGGTCGTGCCGATCGTGGTGAGCCAGCCGGCGCCGTCCGCGCGGCCGAGCACGACGCGGGGGATCACCAGCACCGAGCCGTCTGAGGTGGGGTCGAAGGTGAAGCTGCCGAACGCCACCGGGCCGGTGCCTGCAGCGCCGACATCGTCGGCGACGTCAGCGCTGTCGAACAGCTCGCGCAGCCACTTCTCGCCCGTCACGAATCGGTCGTGCCCGGCCGGAAGGGTGATCTTGGCCGCGGTTCCAAAGCCGACCAGGCCCTCGCCGCGCCGTACCCAGGCCAGTGCGCCCGGTTCGGGCAGCCGGCCGATCAGGTCGCCGGGATCGGCGATGGGAACAGTCCGCACGACCAGGCGACCCGGCGTCCGCTCGGCCGCTTCATCGTGCTGATAGCCCACGGCAGTCAACTCTACGTGCGCACCAGTGCTGGCCAATCCACCGGATCTGGCCTGATTGGCCCGGCGGAGTTACAGCAGGCTCAGCTGAACTCCGCCGGGGCTCTTCGGGGGCCGGGCGACGGCGGTGCCCGGGCCGGGCCCGGCCGAGCTGGCGGACCTGACAGAGCGCACGCTGCGGGCGGCGGCCGGGCTGGCCCGCCCGATACCATGCTGGCGGGCCAGGCGGGCGACCTCCGCCGAGATCCGCTGCTGGTAGTCCTTCGGCGCGTAGGCGCCCGAACCGTACAGCAGGCGGTACCGCGGCACCAGCTCCGGGTGGTGCTCGGCCAGCCAGGCGAGGAACCACTCGCGCGCGCCCGGCCGCAGGTGCAGCACGACAGGGCTGACGCTGGCCGCGCCGGCGGCGGCGATCTGCCGGACCGTCTCGGCGAGCTGCCGGTGAGAGTCGGTGAGGAACGGGAGTACCGGGCCCATCAGGACGCCGCACCGCAGGCCCCTGGCCGTGATCGCGGAGCAGGCCTCGAGCCGCCGCTGCGGGGCGGGGGTGCCGGGCTCGACCGAGGCGGAAAGCTCGGCGTCGGTGAAGCCGACCGACAAGTTGAGGGCGACGGTGGTGACGTCCGCTGCCTCCTCGAGCAGATCGAGGTCGCGCAGCAGCAGCGTGCCCTTGGTCAGGATGGAGAATGGGCTACGGGCGTCGCGCAGCGCGCCGATGATGCCCGGCATCAGCCGGTACCGCCCTTCGGCTCGCTGATAGCAGTCGACATTGGTGCCCATCGCGACGTGCTCTCCGGCCCAGCCAGGCCGGGTGAATTCCTTTCTGGCCAGCTCGGCCGCGTTCACCTTCACGATGATCTTGGAGTTGAAGTCGAGGCCGGCGTCCAGGTCGAGATAGCCATGGGTGCCGCGGGCGAAGCAGTAGACGCACGCGTGACCGCAGCCGCGGTAGGGATTGATCGTGAACTGAAAAGGCATTCTCGACGCGGCCGGCACCTTGTTGATAATCGACCTGGCATGAACCTCGTAGAACGTCATGCCGCGGAACCCGGGGGTGTCGAAGGTGCGGGCTACCGCGTCACGGCCGAACAGGGCAAGCGGCTCTGGCCTGGCCGCCGTCCCGGCTGGACCGGGGTCGCCGGCGCCCTGATCGTGCAGTTGAAGCCCGTCCCATCGCATCGCCTCACTGTAGAACACATGTTCGAGTCTTTCAACTACGTTATGGCCACGGCTAGTCTTAGGTCATCGGTAGGTAAATAATCTTCCAACAGGGGATAGTAAGGAAAAGTCCCGCGGCTCTGGTCAGGCCGGGGGCGGCGGCAGCGGAGGTGACACGTGGCGCTTCCCATGGATGAGCAGCGCATTCTGGAAGAGATGGAGCGCATGCTCGCCGCCGACGATCCGAAGCTCGCCGCGCGGCTGGCCGCGTTCGGCCAGCCCGGGTTCGGCCAGGTGCTCCGTACCAGGCGCGCCAGGGCGACCCTGTCCATCATGGTGCTCGTGCTGATCGCCGCGGTCGCGGCGGTGATCTACCTGATGAGCTCGTTCCGGCCAGGTAACCCGGGGACCGGCCCCGGGCAGCGCCAGCACCACTCGGCGTCCGCCACCCCGTCGGGCCGTCCCGCAACCAATGGCGCCGTCAGCGTGCCCGCCGTGCACGTCAGCAAGCCCACCCGGCAGCAGGGCCTGCACCCCAGCACGACGCAGTGCGCCGCCACCTACGCGCCCGGCTGCAGCAGCGGGAGCTGGCAGATGCCGTCGGCGCACGCGCAGGCGCAGCCGTCACACCAGGCGGGACGTCCGTAGCCGGCTGTCTTCCCGCGATGCGGCTATTCTCCTGCCATGCCGCTTCCTGAGAACTCAGCCAAGGGCGTGACCCACCGCTTCGTGGACGTGGGCGGCCTGGCCGTCCACGTCGCCGAGGCCGGGACCGGCCCGCTTGTCCTGCTGCTGCACGGCTTTCCCGAGTGCTGGTACTCCTGGCGGCACCAGCTGACGGCGCTGGCCGAGGCCGGCTACCACGCCGTCGCTCCCGATCAGCGCGGCTACGGCCGAACCGGCGGCCCGGCTGAGCCGGGCCAGTACACCATGCTGCACCTGGCCGGCGACGTCATCGGGCTGATGGACGCGCTGGGGGAGGACCGGGCGGTCCTGGCAGGCCACGACTGGGGCGCCCCGGTGGCCTGGAATACCGCTCTGCTGCGCCCGGACCGGATCTCCGGCGTGATCGGGCTGAGCGTCCCGTACACGCCGCGGGGTACCACCCCGCCGCTCGAGGTGCTCCGCGCCGTGTTCGGCGACGGGTTCTACATCTGCTACTTCCAGCAGCCGGGCGTGGCCGACGCCGAGCTGAGCCGTGATCCGCGAGCAACCTTCCGTCGGCTCCTGACCTCGGCCGGGGGCGATGCGACGGAGGGCGGCGTGCCGGTGGTCCCGGCGGGCGGGGGGTTCCTCGACCTGTGCCCGGAGCCTGACGCGCTGCCCGGCTGGCTGACCGAGCGCGATCTTGACGTGTTCGTCGAGGAGTTCGCCGAAGGCGGCTTCACCAGGCCACTCAACTGGTACCGGGCCATGGACCTGAGCTGGGAGCTGACCGCGGCGTGGACGCACGCCCCGATCACCGTGCCCGCTGCCTACCTGGCCGGGGACCGGGATGTGGCCGTGAGTTTCCTGGGCGGCGCCGCGGTCACCGACCAGCTGCGGGGCGTCGTCCCCGGCCTGCGGGAGGCCCGGCTGCTGCCCGGATGCGGACACTGGACGCAGCAGGAGCGGCCCGACGAGGTCAACGAGGCGATGATCAGCTTCCTGGCCGGGCTCGGGTAAGGCCCGCCCGCTCGCGCACCTCGGCCCAGAGCTCCCGGTAGGAGCGAGCCGCCACGCCGCGCGGTGCCGACGCCGTCACCGGTGCGCGCTGCACCGACATCCGCTCGATCGTCGAGAGCGCCGGGATCGCGGTCGCGGCGACGTCGCCCCGGCCGGCCGGGAGTTCCTCGGCGATCTGCAGGTGCAGCCGCTTGCGCCGGTCGATCATCGAGAAGAAGGCCAGGATCCTCGGCTGATGCGCGTCCAGGCCGGCCACAAAGTCGGTCAGCTGATCCAGCGTCCTGACCGACAGAGTGGTCGGGATCAGCGGGACGAGCAGCAAGTCGGCGGCATGCAGCACATTCTCCGACAAAAGCGAGATGCTGGGCGGGCAGTCGAGCACGACGAGGTCGTACTCCCGGCGCAGCGGGCTGAGCAGGCTCCGCAGCCTGGTGACCGGCTTGCGCTCGCCGTCTAGGTGCAGGTCCAGGTTGCGGTAGGTGAAATCGGCGGGCAGCAGGTCCAGGTGGTCGAAGTCGGTTGCCTTGATCGCCAGGTCGACCGGCCGCTTCCCCGCGATCAGCGCCTTCCCGCCGCCCTTGACCCGCGGCTTGACCCGGAACAGGAAGCTCGCGGCGGCCTGCGGATCCAGGTCCCACAGCAGCACCCGGTAGCCGTCGGCGGCCGCCAGGTAGGCGATGTTGACGGCGGTGGCGGTCTTCCCGACGCCGCCCTTGATGTTGTAAGCCGCGATGACCTTCATGACGCCGCCCCGGTGAGTGCGCCGATCCTGGCTACGCCGCGCGGGCTGGCGAAGCCGGCGAACCGGCCGGCGAACTCGCTGCGCGCGGCTCGCTGCCGCAGGGCCAGCGTGCCCGCTATCTCGCCCATCGCCAGCATGGTCTCGGCCGGCGCGCTGCGGTCGGCCATCATCTGGGTGGCGAACGCGCGCAGCTCGGCCTGCTGAACCTCGGTGTCCTGGAATTCGCCCAGGCAGTCCTGCAGCGCCTTGAGCTCGTTGACGGCACGCCACTGCTCGGCTGCGTCGTGCAGGGACGCGAACACCTCCAGCAGGTAGCGCAGTTCCTTGCACAGCTTGCGCAGCTCATGCAGCGCCTCGGGCGGTGACGCGGCGCTGACGGCGCTTCCGCTCCGCAGTACCCGCTGGTGCGCCCGCGTGATCCGGGCCGCTGCGAACTTGCCCGTCGCAGGCCGTCGCCCGGGCGAGGCGGCCACCTGCTCGAGGTCATGCCGCCAGCGGCTGGACAGCTGGGTAAACCTGGCCGAACGCAAGCCCCGGGCGAGCTGCCGCTGCGCAGACACCCGCTGGGTCTTGAGGTACTCGTGAAATGGCCGCAGCTCGGTCTCGGTCCCGGCCACCAGGCCGGCCGCCATCTGCGCGTACCCGAGCAGGTAGACGTCGAGGTCGCGGGTCGGGGTCGTCAGGTCGCCCAGCCACTTGAACTCAGGCCGGTACCGGGCGGCCATACTGGCGGGCAGCACCGAGCCGGCCATCTTGAGCACCGATCTGGTGCGCCTGACCGCGATCCGCAAGTCGTGCAGGAACTCGGTGTCGATATCGCGGATCGTCCCGGGGACATTCGCCTGCATCGTGTCGAGCAGCCTGATCAGGATCGTGGTGACGGCGAGCGCGGCCGGCATGTCGCCGGCCAGCTGCACGTTGACCTTGCTGGTGTAGTCGCCCGGCCTGCGGCCCGCCGCCTGCAGAGCCGACTCGAAGGCGGAGTGGACGGCCGGCGCGACGCCCGGTACCAGCGCGAGCAGGTCGGAAACCTTGCTGGCCTGCGCCTGGTAGCCGCGCAGCGGGCTGATGGCGACCGTAGGCGGCGTCGCAGCCCGCCGTGGCTGGGTCAAGGTCATCTGGTCGATGGTCACCACGGCGATCGTCTTGTCGTCGGCGTTGAGCGCCCGCCGCTGCGTCACGACGCTGGTCGCCCGGGCAACCAGCAGCAGCGCCCTGATTCCGACGACCGGGGCCAGGTGCGCGCTGAGCGGGCCGACCGGCAGCTCCTCGATCAGGCACGGCCACCGGAACGGCTCGGTAACCGGCTCGACCGCGACCTGCTCGCCGTCGCGGCCGGTCAGCACCAGCTCGGAGGCGCCGCGGCCGGCGCTGAGCTCCAGGGTCAGCCCGGCCCGGAACAGCCGCCAGTCGAACGTATCGAGCCAGGTGCGCCGCAGCCGCCGGGCCGGCCCCCCGCTGGCGAGCCTGAGCCTGGGATCGGCTAGCTGCGGGAAGGCGAGCTGCGGGGCGCGGCCGTTCGGCGTGCGCGCATCGTCGCCCTGGACCAGGACGAATTCCCGCACAGCGTTCAGCAAGCGCACAACCTCGCAATTCAGTTCACGTCGGCCAGTTTCACCAGCCTACTCTCTGCGCCCGGCGCCGAACCGGGACTTACCCCGTCAACCGCCCCCGGGCCGGTCCGGCAAGGCGCGCTGTACCCGCCGGGAGCGGCCGATCACGAGGGTTACCAGACCACGCGCCGAAACGGTACGATGCGCGAACCGGAGAAAGGCCCGCCAATGTGGCGATACGTGCGCCGTCCGCTCGTCAGTCTGGTCGCTGTCGCCGCTTGCGTCGGCGGCCAGGTCGCCATGGCGGCGAGCGGGGCGCCCCCGCTGGCCGGAGTCGGGGCCGGAGTCAACCTGCTCGGCAATCCCGGTGCGCAGGCCGGCGATCCGAGCGGGCACGGCTGGGACAGCGTCACGATTCCCGGCTGGCAGGTGGTGGCGGGGCTGCCGACCGTCGTCCGCTACGGCACGGCCGGCTTCCCGCGCGCGACCGGGCGGTTCCCGGCCCGCCGCAGCGGCCAGCTGTTCAGTGGCGGTGTCGGCGGGACGGCGGTGCTCGGGCAGCAGCTTGCGCTCCGGTCGCCGGACAGCCGCCCCCTCCGCCCGGGAACTAGGTTCCAGCTGTCGGGATGGCTCGGCGGCACCAGATCGAGCCGGGCGTCGGTGACCGTCCGGTTCCTGTCGGCCGCCGGCCGGCTGCTCGGCCGCCGGACCATCGGCCCGGTCGGCCTGACCGGAACCGCCGGCCGTCCCGGGCTGGCGCGCCGGCAGGCGACGGGGACGCTGCCGAGGGGAACCACGAGCGCCCGGGTCACCCTGCGCCTCGGAACGTCGCTGCCCGGAGCGGACGGGCCGCGCGGCGCGCTGGCGGGCTACAACCGCGCGGTCGCCGACGGGCTGCGGCTGAGCGTCGCCGCCGCGGCCAGGACGCCAGCGCCGGTGCACCCGCCCGCCGCGCACGTGCCGCACTACCGGCACGTATTCCTCTTCTACTTCGAGAATCAGGACTTCGGATCGCTGATCGGCGACACCAGGCGGGCGCCTTACCTGAACAGCCTGCTCTCGTCGGCCAGCCTGCTCGCGAACACCTACGCGGAAGAGCATCCCAGCGACGGCAACTACCTGGCCATGGCCGGCGGCAGCACGTTCGGCGCG
>JADGPC010000400.1 GCA_017882645.1 Streptosporangiales bacterium
CGTGAACCTCGGGCCGGCCAGCACGTCCTCGAAAGCGGCCCGCAGCTCCGGCGCGATAGCGGCGTGCCAGCGGGTGATGTCGTCGTCGGGAACAGGCTGGTCGGGGGCGGGCCGGTCGGGGGCGGGCACAGGCTGCTCCTAGCTGGGTTGGGCGCGGCGGAGTACGTCGAAGCTGAACCGGTCACCGCGGTGATAATCGTGCGAGTAGATGACCGGCACGCCGGCCGCCGTGGTGTTCATCTGGACCATCAGCAGCCAGGGAATCCCCGCCAGGAGGCCGTGCCGGGCGGCCAGGTCGGCAGGCAGGTGGACGGCGCTGATCTGGGCGACCGAATAGGCGGGCCGGGCGCCGTGGCGGTCGAGGAAGTCGAGCAGCGAGCCGGTCCAGTCGACCTCGCCCAGGTCGGCCGGGAAATACGACCTGGGCATGACGTCGACCGAGTAGATGTAGGCCTCGTCACCGTGCATCCGCAGGCGTTCCAGCCGGACGATCTCGGCGCGCTCGGAGAGCTCGAGCGCGTCGCGTTCGTCTGGCGCGGGCGGCCCGGCGGTGGCCGAGAGCAGCCGGTTGGTCACCTGGTAGCCGGCCGACGTCATCAGGTCGGTCACGCTCTCCAGCCTGGTCAGCGGGCGGCGGACAACGGGCGCGGCGGAGACGAAGCGGCCGAGGCCGCGCCTGACCCGGATCAGGCCGTCGTTCTCGAGCAGCTTGAGTGCCTCGCGGACCGTGGTCCGGCCGACGCCGAACCTGGCCGCGAAGCTGGCCTCGGTGGGCAGCTGCTGCCCGGGCCGCAGATCGCCGCCGGAGAGCAGGCCCCGGATCTGCCCGGCGACCTGGACCGGCAGCGAGCGGACATCGGTGACGACCGGCTGGAGAGTTTCGAGCGGATCGGTCACGATGGGCACGCTATGGCGCTTGCCAGTTGTCTGTCAACTGACAAGAATCGGCGGCGGGCGGCGGGCGGCTCGGGCGGCTCGGGCCTGCGGGCGGGCTTGCCGGGCTCTCGCGAACTGCGTTACCGTCCGGTAATGACTGCACCTGCGGCCGGCCCGGCCGACATCACGGCCGACATCACCGCCGATATCGTGATTGTCGGGGCTGGCTTCGCCGGCATCGGCATGGGCATCGCGCTCGACAAGGCCGGACGTGGCGACTACGTCATCCTCGAGAAGGCCAGCGAGATCGGCGGTACCTGGCGGGAGAACACCTATCCGGGCTGCGCTTGCGACATCCGCTCCCTGCTGTACTCCTTCTCGTTCGAGCCGAAGCGGGACTGGTCCAGGCAGTATCCGCTGCAGCCCGAGATCCTCGAATACCTGCACCAGGTGGTCGACACGTACGACCTGGCCCGCCGGATCCAGTTCGGCGCCGAGGTCGTGTCTATGGCCTACGACGACTCGGCGGGCCGGTGGACGGTCCGGCTGGCCGACGGCAGGACGGCGTCCTGCCGGGTGCTGATGACCGCGACGGGCCCGCTGCACCAGCCGAACATCCCGGCGCTTCCTGGTGCCGGCTCGTTCGCCGGGCCGCAGTTCCACTCCGCGCAGTGGGATCACAGCGTGGACCTGACCGGCAAGCGGGTCGCCGTGATCGGGACCGGGGCCAGCGCCATCCAGTTCGTTCCGCAGGTCGCCGCGAAGGCGGCGCAGGTCACCGTCTTCCAGCGGACTCCGCCATGGGTGATGGCCAAGCCGGACCGGCCGTTCACGCAGCGGCAGCACAAGCTGTTCAGGGCGGTGCCCGGCCTGCAGCGCGCCTACCGGTGGCTGATCTACTGGGAGGCGGAGTGGACGATCGTGACGTTCACCAAGCCCCGGCTGGCTGGCCTGGGCGAGCGGATGGCCAGGGCCCATATCAGCAAACAGATTCCCGACCCTGACCTGCGCCGCAAGGTGACCCCGGACTACCGGATGGGCTGCAAGCGCGTGCTGCTCGCCAACGACTACTATCCGGCCCTGGCCCAGCCGCACGTGCAGCTGGTCACCGAGCAGGTCACTGCGATTACCGAGACCGGCGTGACCGCAGCCGACGGCACCGAGTACCCGGCCGACGTCATCGTCTACGGCACCGGCTTCCATGTCATCGATGCCTTCGACCATGCCGACATCACCGGCGCGAACGGCCGCAAGATCGCCGAGATCTGGCGCGACGGTGCCGAGGCATACCTGGGGCTGGCGGTGGCCGGGTTCCCGAACCTGTTCGTCCTGCTCGGCCCGAACTCCGGCCTGGGCCACAACTCGATGATCTTCATGATTGAGTCGCAGGTGCACTACGTGCTGAAGTGCCTGGACCTGATCGACCGGAAGGGCGCGCTCGCCGTCGGCGACCAGGCCCAGCGCCGGTTCAATGCCGACCTGCAGCGCCGGCTGACCGGCTCGGTCTGGACCTCAGGCGGCTGCCGCAGCTGGTACCTGGACAAGAGCGGCGTCAACCGCGCGCTCTGGCCGGGCTCGACGGTCAGCTACTGGCGGCGCACCCGCAGGCTGTCCGCCGGCGATTTCGAGCCGGCGGTTGCGCCGGGCTCCAGGGGCGCGCCTCCTACTGAAAATACGGCGGCCGGTGACGTGCCGGCGACCGGCGTGACGGCGAGGTGAGCGAGATGCCAGCCACTGGCGAGGCGCGGGCGGCTGATGCCTTCGCGGGCAAGGTCGCGATCGTGACCGGCGGCGGCTCGGGGATCGGTGCCGCGCTGGTGCGGGCGCTAACCAGGCGCGGGGCCACGGTCGTGATCGCCGACATCGACGAGGCCGGCGCGAAGTCTGTCGCCGGCGAAGCCGGCGCGGCCAGCGCCGTCGCGGTGGACGTCAGGGATTCCGGCGCCGTCGCCGACCTGGTGGCACAGGTCGCGGCCGAGTACGGCCAGCTCGACCTGATCTTCAACAACGCGGGGATCGCGATCGGCGGGATGGTCGAAGAGCTGACCCTGGACCACTGGGACCGCGTGATCGACGTGAACCTGCGCGGAGTCGTGCACGGCGTGCACGCCGCCTACCCGGTCATGCTCCGGCAGGGCCACGGGCACATCGTGAACACCGCATCGCTGGCCGGCCTGGTGCCGGGACCGAGCCTGGCCCCGTACGCGGCCGCCAAGCACGCGGTCGTGGGGCTGAGCCTGTCGCTGCGCGCCGAGGGCGCTAGCCGCGGAGTCCGGGTCAGTGCCGTCTGCCCCGGTTTCGTAGACACCCCGCTGCTCGGCCGGGTCAACCCGGACCTGCCGCAGACCGAGACCGGCGCGAACGCGGCCGCGCTGGCCAGGCTCCTCGGCAAGCTCTATCAGGCCGACGCGCTGGCCCAGGACGTCCTCAGCGGCGTGGCCAGGAACCGCGCTCTGATCGTCGCGCCCCGGTCGGCACGGGTGGCGTGGCGGATGACCAGGTACGCGCCCGGCTTCACGATGCGGACCATCATCTCCGGGGTCAGGAAGGGCATGGACCA
>JADGPC010000401.1 GCA_017882645.1 Streptosporangiales bacterium
CGGCTAACGGCCTACCCAGATCTAGTTCCGCCTAATTCGTCCATAACCGTCAAATCGGACGCAGAGTTGGTTCCAAGCCGGGGTAGGTCAGCAGGCCACGTCGAGACGGCGCCGTTGTCGGTGGCGAGTGTCACGCTGTCGGCCATGACATCGCAGCGGATTCCGGATTCGGGACGGCTGGCAGGACTCACCACCACCGCCGAACTCGTCGAGGCCGGCTTCGCCAAGAAGACGATCAGGAACCTTGTCCGGCGAGGCGTACTCATCTCGGTTCGCCGCGGGGCTTACGCACAAGCTGAGCTCGTCGGCCGGTTGTCCGGTCCGGCTCCGAAACGCGAACGCCTTGTGTCCGTCGCGGCGGCGGTAGCCGTGGCCGGACTTGACGCAGTGGCAAGTCACGAGGACGCAGCGATGATCCACGGGATCGACCTGCTGGGACGTCAGCCAGCGAACCTCATCGCCGTCAGCCGCCCGCTCGGCCTGGACGCGATCATGGCGGCCTTCCGGCGCTCAAGCGCGCTGCGTGCTGTCGAGCCTCCGCCCGGGCGGGCGGGCTGACTGCCGTTAGGTCGACATGGCCGGGGCGGGGGCGGCTTCCGGCGCGCCGACGTGACCCCGGTCGCGCAGCGCGAAGTTCAGCCTGAGCACGGCGATCCAGATGAGCGCGGTGTTGGCGACATGCACCCAGACCAGCCCGGCGGGAAGGTGGGAGAAGTACTGCGCGTAGCCGATCGCGCCCTGCAGGCCGATCAGGCCGAGGACGATCCACGACAGCCTGGCTGCCCGCGGCGGAGCATCGGTCAGGTGGATGATCAGCGCGAGCATCACGGCCAGCGTGCCGAGCACCCAGCCGATATCGGCGTGCAGCTGGGTGACCGCCGTCAGCGACAGGAAGTGGTAACGCGGCACGTCGCCGGCCCCGGCGAGCGGGCCGGTCCCGGTCACCAGCGTTCCGGCCACCATCATGAGCGACGTGACCGCGACGAGCGCGCGGGCGACCAGCCGGACCAGCGGCTGGACCAGCGGCGTGGCGGGACCCGTTCCCTCCGTGCAGCGCACGTGCAGGGCGACGGCGGCGGCAAGCACCGGCAGCGTCGCCAGGTAGTGCAGCGACACCCAGAACGGCGACAGCTTGGTCAGCACCACGATGCCGCCGATCACGGCCTGGGCCGCGATCCCGGCCGGCTGCGCCGAGGCGAGCCAGACCAGATCCTTCCGGCGTCCGCCCCGGCCAGTTCCGGCTCCGTCACGGAACCCCCACGCGGCCACGAAGACCGCGATAGCGACAACGAAAATCAGCGCGGTGACCATGCGGTTACCGAACTCGACCCACCGGTGGATCAGCGGATCGCCGCTCGCCCCCGACGCGACCAGGCTGGCTGCGGTGCACTTGGGCCAGTCCGTGCAGCCGAGACCGGACTGGCTCAGCCGGACGGCGGCGCCGGTCGGGATGATGGCCAGCGAGGCGATCACGCCAGCGAAGGCGATCCTCCGCATAGCCAGCGCAGATGGCCTGAGCAGCACGCCCGCCCATTGCCTGGCGTGAGCCGGCCAGGACCGGTACGCGGCAACTGGGGCGGAAGCTGGCTCGACGGACACGGACCCTATCGTATGGTTCAGCCGGGAGCGCGGCACGGCACTGGCCGGGATTATGCCTGCGGTGCGGTCGCGGACTGGCTGGCACCGAGCGCGGCTCCGGCGCTCGCGACAATGACGCAGCCGATCGCGATCCACTGCGTCACCGACAGTGCCTGGCTCAGCAGCACGACTCCGACGAGTGCCGCGACGGCCGGCTCCAGGCTCATCCAGATGCCGAACACCCTGGGCGGGACACGGCGGAGCGCCTCGAGCTCGAACCGGTAGGGGATCACCGAGGACAGCACGCCGATCGCCAGCCCGGCGCCCAGGACGGCCGGCCTGAGCAGGGCACGGCCGGCGCTGATGACCGCCGCCGGGGCGATGACCACCGACGCGACCGACATCGCGATTACCAGTCCGGACGAGCCGCCGAAGCGCCTGCCCGTGGCGGCGGCCAGCAGGATGTAACAGGCCCAGGCGGCCGCCGCCGTCAGCGCGAAGAGCACGCCGTACAGAACGGTCCGCGAAGCCGGTGCGCCGGACGCGCCGCCGAGCCTGGCCACGCTGACGCCGGCCGTGCCGAGCAGCGTCACGCCGATTCCGGCGAGCACCACCCACGCCACGTCGACCAGGCGCCGGGAGGAGGCCACGGCGACCGCGAGCGGGCCGAGGAACTCGATGGTGACGGCGATGCCGAGCGGAATCCGTGCGAACGCCTGATAGATCGAGAAGTTCATGATCGCGAGCGTGAGACCGAACGCGATCACGACCGCGGCGTCCCGCCAGGCCCGGTCAGCGACCACGCCGCGGACTGCCCTCATCGTCGGCCTGGCCCCGAAGCCCACCAGCAGCAGCGTCGCCGTCCACAGCCGCAGCCCGGTGAGCCCAGCGGCCGAGACGGTGCCGAACATCCGGGCCGCCAGTCCCGCACCGACCTGCACGCTCAGGATCCCGGTGCCGAGCAGGACCGGCGGCGGCACCCGGCCAAGCAGGTCCTTGCCTGGCCGGGCCTGACGCTGCGGTTCCGTCCGCGCTGCGGCTGCCCGCTCGGAGGCTGACGGCACGGTCATTCCCAGCGGAAGAAACGCGCCGCCAGCCCGATCCCGACCACGGCCCAGATCGCGAGCACGATCACGTCCCTGGCCGGGAAGCCCGCCCCGTACCGCAGCGCCGCCCGCAGGCCGTCCGACAACGCGCCCGACGGCAGCAGCCGCAGCGCCGGCCTGACCGCGGCCGGGAACTTGGTGAGCGGGAAGACGACGCCGCCGACGCCGAGCAGCACCAGGTAGACCAGGTTCGCGGCGGCCAGGGTGGCCTCGGCCCGCAGCGTGCCGGCCATCAGCAGCGCCAGGCCGCTGAACGCGGCGCTGCCCGCCACGATCACGAGCAGCGCCGAGACCACGCTGACCGCCGTGACCACCGGGTGCCAGCCGAGCAGCAGGCTGACGATCACGATCAGGACCACCTGGCCAAGTTCGACCGTCAGCACCGTCACGGCCTTGGCCGCGATTAGGCCGCCGCGGGACAGCGGAGTCGCGCCCAGCCGCTTCAGCACCCCGTACCGCCGCTCGAACGCCGTGCCGATGGCCAGGCTGGTGAACGAGGTGGACATGACCGCGAGCGCCAGGATGCCCGGTGCGATGAAGCCGATCCGGCTGCCGCGGCCGATGCTGATCAGCGCCTCGGAACTGAACACCACGAGCAGGAGGACCGGGATGATCAGGGTCAGCAGCAGCTGCTCGCCGTTTCGGATCAGCGTGCGCAGCTCCAGGCCCGCCTGGGCGGCGACCATCTTCGGCAGCGGCGCCGAGCCGGGGGCGGGGGACGGCCAGGTTGCCTCGGTCACGATCGCAGCTCCCGCCCGGTCAGCTCCAGGAAGACGTCTTCCAGGGTCCGGCTCTCGATCCGCAGGTTCTTGGCCAGCACGCCCTGCTCAGCGCACCAGGCGGTGACCGTGGCCACGACCTGGGGGTCCACGCCCGACGGCAGGTCGATCAGGTAGGCGCCGGCTGGGGATTCCTTCACCATCGCGCCGGCCGGCAGCGCGCCGGTCAGCCCGGAGGTGTCGAGCCCGGACTCGGCCCGGAACCGCAGCTGCCCCTGGCTCCCGGTCAGCTCGGCAGGCGAGCCCTGGGTGACCAGGCCGCCGTGGTCGACGATTACGACGTAATCGGCGAGCCGCTCGGCCTCTTCCAGGTAGTGCGTGGTCAGGATGACCGTGCCGCCCGCGGCCTTGAGGTTCTCGACGAGATCCCAGGTGGCGTGCCTGGCCTGCGGATCCAGGCCCGCCGTCGGCTCGTCGAGGAAGACCAGCTCGGGGCGGCCGATGATGGCCGCCGCGAGTGACAGCCGCTGCTGCTGTCCCCCGGACAGCCGCCGGAACGGCGTACGCGCCGACCCGGCCAGGCCGAGCCGGTCGAGCAGCACGCCAGGCTCGATCGGGTGGGCGTAGAAGCGGGCCAGCACGTGCAGGTAGTCGGCTGCCCTAGCCGTCGTCGGGATGCCGCCCGACTGGAGCATGACGCCGATTCTCGGGCGCAGCCGCTTCGCGTCACGCACCGGGTCCAGGCCGAGTACCCGCACGGTACCGGAATCGGCGCGCCGGTATCCCTCGCAGACCTCGATCGTCGTGGTCTTGCCCGCCCCGTTCGGTCCGAGCACGGCCGTTACCTGGCCCCGCTCGGCGCGCATGGACAGGCCAGCCACAGCCGTCGTCCGGCCGTAGTTCTTGACCAGGCCGCTGATCTCGACGGCCGGCGCATCGCTCACGCACGCGAGTCTAGGGCCCGGCGTCAGCGGCCAGTGCTAGCGGCCGGGGCAGGCGCCCAGGTGGATCGCGAACGGGCGCGCGCGACCCGGTACCCAAACCTGCACGGGAACGCAGCGCGCGCCATTGACGAGAAACCCGCCGTAGTAGTCGGTGAACTGGCGAGACGGCATAATCTGCTGTGCAGGCAAGCAGGCAACGAACGTAACGCCCCCCTCGCCATGCCGCATCAAGCGCGTGAAGTGCTGTGCCTGAGGGGTGAGCAAGTCCGAACGGCCGTATAGAAACCGCAGGTAGTGGTTGCTGACCGGGGGCACCTTGACCACTACCGTGGAGCCGGGCGGTAGCCCGCGGAGCACCATGATGGCGACGTAAAGCCTGACGTGACCGGACGAGTGCCCGCCGTCGATGAGCCACAGTGGCCCAGCCTCATGCACCGCCCTAGACCTCCAGTGAGCGCCAATCGCGCCGGCGTTCGCATTGCTGCAGCCGCTCAACACGGTGCCAGCCGCCGCGACGGGCCGCTTCGGCCACACGTGAGTCGTCGGTGAGCCGTGCGACGTCGAGCCGGACGGGATTCCGCCGCCCGGCCTCCCTTCGCTCCGCAGCGCGCTCGTCACCGGCGGCACGGCCAGCGCGGCAGCGGCCAGCACCGCGACCAGGCTGGCGCCCACCCTGACGCGATGCCGGCGATGCCGCCGGAGAACCGCGTCCATCAGGCCCGGGGGCGGCTGCTCGGCGGCGGCGTGCAGGGCTGCGCGCAGCCTGCGTTCCAGATCGGTCATCGTTGCTCCGCATTCTTCGATTCCCCGGCACCCGGCCCGGGGTCTTCCCGGTCAGGACCGGCCGTCAGCTCGCGCAGCCGGGCCAGCGCGCGGGACGCCTGGCTCTTGACAGTTCCCTCCGAGCACCCGAGTACCGCCGAGGTCTGCGTCTCGGACAGGTCTTCGAGATACCGCAGCACGATGACGGCCCGCTGCCGCGGCGGCAGCTTGGCCAGCGCCCTGACCAGCACGTCGCGGTCGGCAACGGCCGCCGCCTGGTCAGGTACCGCCGGGCCTGCCGCGCCCGGCCCAGGCGACACCTCGGGCCGTCGACGCAGCCTGCGCCAGCGATCCACCGAGGCGTTGACCAGCATGGCTTTCACATACCGCTCCGGGTCCCCGCCCCGGCAGATCCG
This sequence comes from Streptosporangiales bacterium, assembly GCA_017882645.1. Taxonomy (GTDB): domain Bacteria; phylum Actinomycetota; class Actinomycetes; order Streptosporangiales; family Streptosporangiaceae; genus Chersky-822. The sequence continues at coordinate 5,526 of JADGPC010000401.1, forward strand.
CCCCCAGCGGCGGTAGGCCCGCTCCAGGACGCCCTGCAGCAGGTCTTCAGCCTCGGCCCGGTGATGACCGCAGACGAGCAGGGCCAGCGTGAAGAGCCGACCCGACGAGGCCGCGACGAAATCTTCGAACGGCAGGTCGGCGGCAGCGCCGGCGCCAGCTGTGTCATGGCTAGCCGGGTCGCTGGTGAGGCCCACCGTCGCATCCCGCACACCTCATTGCACGACGGGGCGGCCGGAAAGGTTGCCGCTCCGCCGAATTAGCCGCGGCCTCGGCCGAATTAGCTGGCCGCCAGGCGGGCGAAGACCGGCACCGGGGGAGGAAGCCGCCCATCCGTCGTCGCGCACTGCAGCGCGATCCTGGCCGCGGCGTCGTGCAGGAACGGCTCAAGCTGGCTGCTCAGCTCGCGGCAGACCCTCCGTCGGGGATCGCCGGGACGATTCCGCCGCGGTACCTGGCGACCATCGCGACGACCCGGTTCACCAGATTGCCGATGCCGTTGGCCAGCTCGTCGTCGGCCCGCGCGACCAGCCGGGCAACGGTGAGGTCCGTGTCGCCGGTCCGCGGAACGTCACGCAGCAGCCACCACCGGACCGCGTCCGTGCCGAATTGCGCCGCCAGCGCCGCCGGGGCGACCGTGTTCCCGCCTGACTTGCTGATCCTGCGGCTCCGATCAGCGGACATGAGACGAGGCCCCGGTAGCGGGGCCTCGGATTAGCCATCCGTGCACGTCAGCGGCCCCGCGAAGGGGGCATCTTCTCCTGCCGACCGTGCTATGTCATAACAGCATGATAGCTTCTCCGGCTCGCCTGCTGCCGGACAGCGGGCCTGGCCGATAATCGGACAGAATGCTGGCATGCCTTCCCGTGGGCGGCGCGAGGAGCCTGGATGACTCAGATGGTGTGGGACGTCGGCGGCGACGTGCGCCGGGCGCTCAGGTCCATCGTCGGCGACCCGCAGCTCGGGACCGAGGTCCTCACAGATCCGCATGTCATGACCAACCTGCTCAAGGACCTACTGCCCGACCTGCCCAGGGAATCGGCGCTGCTGGTCGCCGCGGCGCAGTGCGACCTGGCCGGCGTGCTGACCGGGCATCTCGACCAGGGCCTCGACCTGGGCACGTCGTCCCGGCTGGCCGCGGGCTGGTTCGCCGAGCGGATGCCCTTCACCGACGACGCCTGCGGCTGGGTCGTCGCCTGGGGCAGCAGCGCCGACGGCATCACCGACGTCCCCGACGGGCTGGGCGGCGTGACCGCGGTCGCGGCCGGGCGGCTGCACAGCCTCGCGCTGACGATTGCCGGGACGGTCGTCGCCTGGGGCAGCCACGGGTTCGGCCAGTCCCGGGTTCCGGCCAGCCTGGGCGGCGTCACATCGGTCTCCGCCGGGTCCGAGCACAGCCTGGCCGTGGCCGACGGCCGGGTCATCGCCTGGGGCGGCAACGGATGCGGCCAGGCCGACGTGCCGCCCGGCCTGCCGGAGATAGCCGCCGTCGCCGCCGGAGCCGAGCACAGCCTGGCGCTGACCAGCGACGGGCGGGTCATCGCCTGGGGGCTGCCCGACTTCGGCGAGACGATGGTCCCGCCTGGCCTGGAGGGCGTCACCGCCATCGCGGCCGGCGTCAACCACAGCGTGGCGCTCACCGCGGACGGCCGCGTGGTGGCCTGGGGCCGCAGCGACAACTTCGAGACGGCCGTGCCGCCTGACCTGTCGGACGTCATCGCGATCTCCGGTACCGGCACGCACTGCCTCGCGCTGACCGAGGCCGGCACGGTGGTCGCGTGGGGGAGCAACGACTGCGGCGAGTGCGACGTGCCGCCGCGGCTGTCCGGCGTGACCGCGGTGGCCGCCGGCTACGGGCACAGCCTGGTCGTCGTCGGCCAGGCCGCTCGTTAGCTAACGAAGGCGGCCAGCCGCGCCGACTGGTCGAGCCGGCTCGGCTCGTGCATGTACATCATGTGACCGGCCTCGTAGTAGGCGAACTCGATGTTGGCGGCAAGCTCGGCCGGGATAGCCAGGTGAGCGATGTCGTTCTCGGCCGCGTAGTAGGGGGTGGCGGCGTCGTAGTATCCGCACGCGACGTGCAGCCGGAGATGCGGGTTGACCCGCATCGCCTCAGCCAGCTTGTCCAGCACGAACAGGTGCTGCCCCTCGAACTCCTTGTAGGACCACGGATGCACGCGGTCGGTGAGCACCTCGTACGGCAGGTCGCTGGCATAGCCGAGCTCGGCCCTGACGTAGTGGTTGAGCGCTGCCGCGTAGGGGCCGATGATGGCGTCGATGGACGGATCGGTTGTCCACGCCTCCCGGCCGTAGTCGGAGTCCCAGCCGGCGAACCGCCCGTCGATCCGGCCCACCGTGCGCCGCTGGTCGCGCAGCAGCTCGGTCAGGAACCTGATGTGCTCGGGCCGCAGGTCGACCCGGTCCACGTACTCCTGCGACAGGCCGGTCAGCGCGGCGATCCTGGTCACCGCCGCCGCCCGCTCCGGGGCGCTGAGCCGCGAGCCGAGCGCGAGCACCCGCGGGTACTCGGTTGCCGCGTACTCGCGGGCCTCGTCCAGCACCTCGCGCAGCGGCCGGTCGCCGTGCTTGCCGTGGTAGCTGGCGATGGCCGCATAGGTCGGCAGGTAGTTCACGTAAGGGTCGTCGTTGCCCGCGGTGAACATCACCGAGCCGCCGTTCAGGAAGCACGAGATCAGCATCAGGCCGTTCAGGTACATCCCGTAGCGTTCCTGCAGGTGCCTGGCCAGCGCGGCCGCCCTGGTGGTGCCGTACGACTCGCCGCACAGGTACTTCGGCGACATCCAGCGGTCGTTGCGCGTGGTCCAGAGCCTGATCACCTCGCCGACCGACTCGATGTCACCGCCGAACCCGTGGAATTGCACCGACTTCTCGCCCTTGACCGCGCGCGAGAAACCGGTCGAGACCGGGTCGATGAACACCAGGTCGCTGTGGCGCAGCAGGGTCTGCTCGTTGTCGGCCAGCCCGTAGGGCGGCGGCAGCAGATCGCCGGCGTCGCCCATCAGCACCCGGCGCGGCCCGAGCACGCCGAGGTGCAGCCAGATGCTCGACGAGCCAGGACCGCCGTTGAACGCGAACGTGACCGGCCGCCTGGCGGCCTCCGCCTCGTCGACGTCCGCCGTGTAGGCGACCATGAAGATCTCGGCCTTGGCCTGAGGACCGTCGAACTTGTCGTCGGTGTGTGCCTCGGTCCGCAGCACGACCCGGCCCGCGGTCGCGGTGTACCGCAGCTCCGCGCCGTCCACGGTGATCGAGTGCGAGGTTGTCACCAGGTCATCGGCTGGCTCGCTGAGCGGGCGGCCGGTCTCGCCGTTACCTGAACCTGCTGGCTCCTTCGATTCGGCTGCGTCGGCCTCGCCTGGCATCTACGACTCCTCGGGTATGGGGGCGCACACAGGCTAACGCGCCCGCATCCGGCTAGCCGACCGAGGGCGCCGCTACCAGCCGGGCCGCCTCGATCAGGGCCAGGAACAGGGCCGGGTCATCGCCGGCCTCGGGATGCCACTGCACGCCGACCACGAACGGGCCGTCGATCTCGACCGCCTCGACGGTGCCGTCCGACGCCCAGGCCGTGGCGATCAGGCCGGCGCCGAGCTTGTCCACGCCCTGGTGATGGTGCGTCGGCACGAACCTGGTGCCCTGGCCGAGTACTCCGGCCAGCCGTGACCTCGACCCGGACCGTCCGACGGTCACCTCGTGCGCGCCCATCGCGCCTGGCATGGGGGAGTGACCCTCGTGGCCGACCACGTCCGGCAGGTGCTGGATCAGCGTCCCGCCGAGAGCCACGTTCATCAGCTGCATGCCCCGGCAGATACCCAGGACCGGGACTCCAGCCGATAGCGCGGCCAGGAAGAACGCGATTTCGGCCGCGTCCCGGCCCGGGCGCACGATGGTGGTCTTCGCGCCCGGCTGCGCCCCGTACCTGGCCGGCTCGATGTCCGGGCCGCCCGAGATGATCAGCCCGTCCAGCCGGCTGATAGCGGCCTCGGCTCCCGGGACCGGCGGCAGCAGCACCGGCGCACCCCCGGCCGCGGCCACCTGGTCGACGTAGTTCTGCGGGAGCAGGCTGGCCGGCAGGTCCCACACGCCCCACCGGGCCTGCTCGCCGTACGCGCTGATCCCGATCAGCGGCCGGGCCCCGGTCATAGCGGGGTGACGTACGCGCCGGCGATCCCGCCGTCCACGAGGAACTGCGAGGCCGTGATGAACGAGGCATCATCGCTGGCCAGGAAGGCCACGGCGGCGGCGATCTCGGCTGGCTCGGCGAACCGGCCGACCGGCACGTGCACGAGCCGACGGGCGGCCCGCTCCGGGTCCTTGGCGAACAGCTCGCGCAGCAGCGGCGTGTTCACCGGGCCAGGGCAGAGCGCGTTGACCCGGATCCCCTCCCTGGCGAACTGCACGCCAAGCTCCCTGCTCATCGCGAGCACGCCGCCCTTGGACGCGGTGTAGGAAATCTGCGACGTAGCCGCGCCGAGTACCGCCACGAACGAGGCCGTATTGATGATCGAGCCCTTGCCCTGCCGCTGCATATGCGGGATCACGTACTTGCAGCACAGGTAGACCGAGGTGAGGTTGATCTCCTGGACCCGGCGCCAGGCGTCGATGCCGGTGGTCAGGATCGAGTCGTCCTCTGGCGGCGAGATCCCGGCGTTGTTGAACGCGATGTCGATCCGGCCGAACTCGCTGGCCACGTCATCGAAGACCCGCCGGACGTCCTCCTCGCTCGAGACATCCGCGGCGATGAAGCTGCCGCCGGTCTCGTCCGCGGCGGCCTGACCGGCGGCCTTGTCGATGTCGACCGCTACCACCCGGGCGCCCTCGGCGGCCATCCGGCGGGCACTAGCCAATCCGATACCGCTGCCAGCTCCGGTGATGACGGCGATCCGGTCCTGCAAGCGCTGCATTGCGCGACTCCTGAATTTCTGTCGGTGCTGGCCAGTTCGGTGCTGGCCAGCTCAGGCCTGGGTGGAAATGAACACGTTCTTAGTCTCGGTGAACGCGTCGAGTGCGTCGGGCCCTAGCTCCCGGCCGAGGCCCGACTGCTTGAAGCCGCCGAACGGGGTCCAGTACCGGACCGAGGAGTGCGAGTTGACCGACAGGTTGCCGGCCTCCACGGCCCGCGCCACCCGGATGGCGCGGCCGACATTGCCGGTCCAGATCGAGCCGGACAGCCCGTACGGCGTGTCGTTGGCGATCCGGATCGCCTCGGCCTCGTCCTCGAACGGCGTGACCGTCACGACCGGCCCGAACACCTCGTCGGTGTACGCGGGAGCGTCGAAGCCGACCGGCGCGAGCACGGTGGGCGGGAACCAGTATCCGGGTCCGTCCGGCGCGCTGCCACGGAAGGCCACCGGGGCATTATCCGGAACATATCTGGCCACGCTCGCCCGGTGGCCGGCCGAGATGAGCGGGCCCATCTCGGTCTGGGCCAGCGCCGGATCGCCGACCTTGACGTCCTTGACGGCAGGCTCGAGCAGCTCCATGAAACGGTCGAGGACCGCTGCCTGGACCAGGATCCGCGACCGGGCGCAGCAGTCCTGGCCCGCGTTGTCGAACACGGCGTACGGCGCGGTCGCCGCGGCCTGCTCGAGATCGGAATCGGCGAAGACGATGTTGGCGCTCTTGCCGCCAAGCTCCAGCGTCAGCCGCTTCACGTGCTTCGCGCAGCCCGCCATGATCTGCTGGCCGACCTCGGTCGAGCCGGTGAAGACGATCTTGCGGACCGCAGGATGGTCGACCAGCCGCTGGCCGACCACCGAGCCCTTGCCGGGCAGCACCTGGAGCACGCCCTCGGGCAGTCCGGCCTCGAGCGCGAGCTCGCCGATCCTGATCGCGGTCAGCGGCGTCATCTCGGCCGGCTTGGCGATCACGGCGTTCCCGGCCGCCAGGGCAGGAGCCATCCCCCAGGACAGGATCGGCATCGGGAAGTTCCACGGCACGATCAGCCCGACGACGCCGAGCGGCTCGGCGAACGTCACGTCAACGCCGCCAGCTACCGGGATCTGCCTGCCGGTCAGCCGCTCGGGCGCGGCCGCGTAGTACTGGATCACGTCGCGGATCTGGCCGGCTTCCCAGCGGGCGGCACCGACGGGATGCCCTGAGTTCGCCACCTCGAGCTGGGCGAGTTCCTCGCCGTGCGCGTCGACCTTCGCCGCGAAGGCGCGCAGGAGGCTCGCCCGGTCGCCGGGCGCGACCGCCCGCCAGGAGCGCTGGGCGACCTCGGCGCGCGCGATCGCTGCGTCGGTCTCGGCCGCCGAGGTCCCCGGGACGGTGGTGACCGGCTGCTCGGTAGCCGGGTTCAGGATCGTGTAGGCGGTCATTTTCGTCACAGCCTCTCGAAGCAGCGCCGCAGTTCCCAGTCGGTCACCGCCGCGTCGAAGGCCGTTTGCTCGACCCGCGCGTAGTTCGCGTAATGGCTGACGACATCAGCGCCGAAGGCCTGTTTGGCCAGATCGCTGTTCTCCCACAGCTCGAGTGCGTCACGCAGCGTGTGCGGCACCTTCGGCCCTGAGTCGATATAGGCATTCCCGGCGAAGGCGTCCTGCAGCGACAGCTCGCTGTCGATGCCGTGCAGCCCGGCCGCGATCATGCCGGCGGTCGCGAGGTACGGGTTGACGTCACCGCCTGGCGTCCGGTTCTCGACCCTGAGCGACTGGCCGTGGCCGACCAGGCGCAGTGCGCAGGTCCGGTTGTCCACGCCCCAGCGGACCGCCGTCGGGGCGAAGCTGCCGGGCACGAACCGCTTGTAGGAATTGATGTTGGGCGCGTAGAGCAGGGTTATTTCCCGCATCGCGGCCAGCTGGCCGGCCAGGTAGTGCTCGCCCAGCCTGGACAGGCCGTACGGCCCGTCGCCGGCCAGGAACGGGCTGCCGTTCAGGCCCGGCTTGCCGCCCGGCCCCGGCCGGGAGTCCTGCTCGCGCAGCGACAGGTGAATGTGACAGGAGTTGCCCTCCCGCTGGTTCGGCTTGGCCATGAAGGTCAGCGACATGCCGTCCTGAGCGGCGATCTCCTTCGCCCCGTTCTTGTAGATCGAGTGGTTGTCGCAGGTGGTGACCGCGTCGGCGTAGCGGAACGCGATCTCGTGCTGGCCGAAGTTGCACTCGCCCTTGGCCGACTCGACGTACAGGCCGGCCCCGGACATCCCGGTGGTGATCCGGCGCAGCAGCGGGTCGATCCTGGACGTCCCGAGGATGGAGTAGTCGACGTTGTACTGGTTGGCGGGGACCAGGTTCTGATAGCCCTTGTCGGCCGCCTGCTCGTAGCTGTCGCGGTAGACCACGAACTCGAGCTCGGTGCCGGCCAGGGCTACCCAGCCGCGCTCGGCCAGCCGCGCGGCCTGGGCCTGCAGGATCTGGCGCGGCGAGGCGATCACGGGCGCCCCGTCCAGCCAGGTCAGGTCGGCCAGTACCAGTGCGGTGGCCGGCAGCCACGGCAGGCGGCGCATGGTCGTCAGGTCGGGCTTGAGCACGAAGTCGCCGTAGCCGCGCTCCCAGGACGACATCTCGTACCCGCCGACGGTGTTCATGTCCACGTCCACCGCGAGCAGGTAGTTGCAGCCCTCCGCATAGTGCTCGGCTACCTCCTCGAGGAAATACTCCGCCGACAGGCGCTTGCCCTGGAGCCGGCCCTGCATGTCGGTGAAGGCGAGCGTGACCGTGTCGATCTCGCCCGCACCCGCCGCCGCTTGCAGCTGGGCCATGCTCATCATTCCCGGCCTGGCGGCC
>JADGPC010000402.1 GCA_017882645.1 Streptosporangiales bacterium
GATCATGATGACCGGACCGGGGCCCTCGGCTAGTAGGCTGGCTCGCCGCGGCGGAATGCCGACGCCGGTTTGGCTTGTTCAGACCTGGGGCAATCATGCTATTCGCGCCAGCCGGGGTTGTCCCGGCCGGCCGCATGATCTGCTCATTTCAGCCGGCTGTCGAGAGGGATCTCCCGATGTCATCAGTAAGTCTCGGCCAGTCTCCTGCTGCGCCCGAGCCAGCGCCAGCGGGTAGCGGGACGCCCGCCTACGGCGACGGGCCGCTGCGCCTGATGGCGGTGCACGCTCATCCGGATGACGAGTCGAGCAAGGGCGCGGCAACGATGGCGCGCTACGTCCGCGGGGGCGCCGACGTCCTGGTCTGCACGCTGACCGGCGGCGAGCGCGGCGACATCCTGAACAAGGCGATGGACCGGCCGGAGATCAGGGCCGATCTGCCCGGGATCAGGCGGGCCGAGATGGCGATGGCACGCGACATCCTGGGCGTCAGGCAGCGGTTCCTCGGCTTTGTCGACTCCGGGCTGCCCGAAGGCGATCCGCTCCCGCCGCTGCCTGAGGGCTGCTTCGCGGTGCAGCCGATCGAGGTGGCGGCCCGGCCTCTCGTCCAGGCCGTACGGGAGTTCCGGCCGCACGTGATCCTCACCTACGACGAGAACGGCGGCTACCCCCATCCCGACCACATCATGACGCATCGCGTGTCGGTCGAGGCCTTCGAGGCGGCCGCCGATCCCGACCGCTATCCGGACTGCGGTGAGCCGTGGCAGCCGTTGAAGCTCTACTACTTCGTCACGTTCCACCGGGCCCGGTTCACCGCGCTGCACGAGAAGATGATCGAGCGGGGTCTGGAGTCAGCGTACGCCGACCGGCTGGCCGAGTGGGCCGACGACGAGGACGAGCCGCGCGGGCCCGCGCATGAGATCACGACGATGGTGCCGTGTGCCGACTATTTCGAGATCCGGGACCAGGCGCTGATCGCGCACGCGACCCAGGTCGACCCGAACGGCGGCTGGTTCGCCTGCCCGGTCGAGATCCAGCGGGAGGCATGGCCGACCGAGGATTATCACCTGGCCAGGTCGGTGGTGGATACTGACAAGCCAGAGGACGATCTCTTCGCCGGCATCCGAGAGAAGGTGCGGCTGTGACGGTCCTGGCCGCCTCGCAGAGCATTCTTAACCAGCCAGGAACGGTAGCGTTCCTCATCATCTTCGGCATGGGCGTCATCTTGTTCTTCGTGTTCAGGTCGATGTCCAAGCACCTGCGCAAGATCGATATGGCGGCCCGGGCCGAGGCTGAGGCGGCCGCCAGGTCGCAACGCGGGATGGCGCAGGGCGGGACGGAGTTCGGGGCCGACTCGCCGAGCCAGGCCGGCTCGGCGGACTGGTCCGCTTAGCCCTCCAGGCTCATGCCGTAGACCAGGAGCGAGACATCGGGGGCCGGCGACCAGTCCCGCTCAGGCAGCCGGACGAATCCGGCCTGCTCATACAGGTGATGCGCGGCGCGCATCCCGGGTTCGGTGCACAGGACCAGGTGGCGAACCCCCAGCCCGGCCGCCCGCTCGATCAGCCGGGTCAGCAGTTCCCGGCCTACGCCCTGTCCCTGGACCCGCGGCCGGACCGCCAGCGCGCGGATCTCCGCCTCGTCCGGCCCGGCGACGACCGGCCCGCAGTTCGGCCACGTCTGGAGCATGATCGTCCCGACGATCTGAGCCCGATCGCCGTTCTCGGGCAGGCAGGCGACCAGCACGTGGCCGGTTCCGTCGGCGCCCAGACCTCGGAGCGTCGGGGCGTAACCAGAGTCCGGCGAAATAAATCCGCCCGCCTGATAGGCCCCGATCCTGATGTCGCCGACTTCAGCCCGCTCACCCGGCGTCGCATCCCGAATCTGCACAAGTCCATCTAACCGGACTCGCTCGAGCCTTCGGCCCGTGTCCCTCCCGGTAACTGGCGAGACCCGGCCCGTCTCCCAGGGGCGGCGCGCCACAGGCGCGACTCTTTACGACTTCGCGTCATGATCACGGGCGAATTGCCGGTTATGCGGCCACCGAACTAGTGATAGGTGCCAGGGCTCCCGCCTCTCGCCCCGGTGGCCTAGCATTTTCAGGTAGCTTTGCCGCTGCGCGTGCGGCGGATACGGCAGACCTGCGAGGGAGCAAGCCATGACCACGGCTCAGTCGGTGCCCGAGGTGCCCGTCTCCGAGGTTCCGGACAGCGGATGGCTGCTCGACGTGCGGGAGCCCTACGAGTGGGCGGCCGGCCACATTCCGACCGCCACGCACATCCCGCTCGCGCAGCTCAATCATCGCGCCGCCGAGATCCCGAAGAACGACACCGTCTACGTGATCTGCCGGTCGGGAATGCGCTCGGCGCGAGTGGTGATGGCGCTGGCGGAGGCCGGCTGGCAGGCCGTCAACGTGGCCGGCGGCATGCAGGACTGGGCGGCAGCGGGTCGCCCGATGGTCAGCGACTCGGGGGCCGCCCCGACCGTGGCCTGACTCAGGCCGGCTGGCTCGTCGCCTGGCTCAGGCCGGCAGCGGATACTCGAGCCCGAGCATCGACGCGAGGTCGGTCAGCATCAGCTCGAACATCGGCGCCGAGTCCTCGAGCGCGAACTTGAGGTGCCCGAACACCTCCAGGCTGACCGTCCCGTAGAGCAGCACCCAGCAGCGCAGGAACGTCTGGAGCACGCCAAGCGGCAGCTCGGCTCCAGGCAGCGTGCCGTAGCGCGAGAGTTGGACGCGCAGCGACGGGTCGATCTGGTCGTCGGCCGGCACGCTGAATGGCCTGACTGCCCACAAGTCAGTGATCAGCCGCAGGTAGATCAGGCCGAACCGGAAGCCGCACGCCGCCAGCGGGTCGTCATGGCCGATCTCCATCTCCGGCAGCGGGCTTCCGAAGATCATCGCAAACTCGGGCCGGTGGCTGACCGCCCAGTCGCGGAACGCCTGGCAGGCGACGATCAGGCCGCTGGCCGTGGACTCCGCTGTAGCAGCGCCCCGATGCTCGGCCAGAGCCGAGCGGACCGCCGCCTCGATGTGATCGCTGAGCTCGGTGAAAATGTCGGCCACCACGTACTGGATCAGCGTCTCGTGGCTGGCGAAGTACCGGTAAAGCCCCGGCGCCGTCATCCCCATCTCGCGGGCGATCGCCCGAAGTGAGACGGCGGCGCTGCCCTGCTCGATCAGCAGCCGCCGCGCGGTCTGGATGATCTCCTGGCTGGTCGCCGCCCTGAGCCGGTCCCGCCGGCTAGACGCCGCCCTGTCCGCTGCGACATCCGGCGCCCTGTCCGCCGCGACGGCCCTTGCCGCGTCCGCCTGCATCCGTCTCGCCTCCCCGCTACCGCTCCGCAAGCGTCGCCCGCCTTCCGCAAGGCGGTGACCAGCACGCTCGCCGCGCTGCCGGACAGCAGGGTCGCTTCCTACGCAACCTACTGGTCGACTCGCTCGCCGCAGTTCGTCAGTCGCAGCGGCCGGCAGACCTATGCCGTCATCGAACTGACCGGCCACACCGATGCCGCAAGAATCTCCAGCTTCAACGAGATCAAGGGTGAACTCGCCGCGCCCGGCCTAACGTCGCGGATCGGCGGTCTTACCCCGACCGAGGCCGCGATCAACCACGAGGTGACGAGCGATATCGGCCAGGCCGAGGGCCTGTCCATGCCGGTGCTCCTAGTACTGCTGCTGATCATCTTCGGGGGACTGGCCGCCGCGAGCCTGCCGCTGGCGATCGGCGGCATCGCGATCCTCGGCTCGTTCACGGCCCTGCGGCTGCTCACCCTCGCGACGCCGGTCTCGATCTACTCGATCAACATCACCACCATCCTCGGGCTCGGCCTGGCCATCGACTACGGGCTGTTCGTCGTGGGCCGGTTCCGCGAGGAACTGCGCAAGTCAGGTTCGACCGAAGCGGCCCTGGCCAGGACCATGGCGACCGCGGGCCGCACGGTGGCCGTCTCCGGCATCACCGTCGCGGTCGCCCTCGCCAGCCTGATGCTGTTCCCCGAGGTGTTCCTCCGGTCGATGGGCTACGGCGGAGTCGCGACCGTTTTCGTCGACATGCTGGCCGCGCTGACGGTGCTCCCGGCGCTGCTGGCCGTGCTCGGGCCCAAGGTGAACGCGCTGCGGGTCCGCCGGTCCGCCGTCACGGGCCGGACCGACGAGGCGACCGGCGGCTGGTACCGGCTCGCGCGCAGCGTGATGCGCCGCCCGGCCATCTACGCGTCGGTCATCGTCGTGGTGCTGCTCGCGCTCGGCACGCCGTTCCTGCGGGTCGTCTGGGGCGGAACTGACGCCCGGGTGCTCCCGGCGGCCGCCCAGCCCCGGGTGGTGGCCGAGTCCCTCGGCCGGAACTTTCCCGGCAATCCGTCGGCCCCGATCGAGTCGCTGGTCAGGTTCACCGGACCGGTCGCCGGCTCGCCTACCCTGGCCGGCGAGCTCAGCTCCTACGTGACCAGCCTGACCAGGATTCCCGGCGTGACCGGCGGCCACGTGACCGGCCTGCGCGGCGACATGGCCCGGGTCGATCTTCGTTATCGCGCTGATCCGATGTCGGCGACGGCCAGGGACATCGTGCGCGCGGTGCGCGCGGTGACGCCCCCGGCTGGGGCGCGGGTCCTGGTCGGCGGGCAGACGGCCCAGCTCGCGGATGAGCTGGCTAGCCTGGCCGGCGTGCTGCCGTGGATGGCGCTGGTCATGGCCGCCGCCACGTTCATCCTGCTGTTCCTCGCGTTCGGCTCGGTGGTGCTGCCGGTCAAGGCGATCGCGGCGAATCTGCTCTCGCTGTCGGCCACGTTCGGGGTGATCGTCTGGGTGTTCCAGGACGGGCACCTGTCCTGGCTGCTCAGGTTCACGCCGACCGGGACGATCGACCCGTCCATGCCGATCCTGATGCTGGCGATCATCTTCGGGCTCTCGATGGACTACGAGGTGTTCCTGCTGTCCCGGATCAGGGAGCGGTACGACGTTACCGGCGACAACACGGCCGCGGTGGCCAGCGGCCTGCAGCGGACCGGCGGCGTGATCACGAGCGCGGCGCTGCTGCTGATGATCGTCGTGGGCGCGTTCTCGGCTTCGGGCATCACGTTCATCAAGCTGATGGGCGTGGGCATGATCGTCGCGCTGATCGTGGACGCGACGATCGTGCGGGTGCTGCTGGTCCCGGCGACGATGCGGCTGCTCGGCCGGGCGAACTGGTGGGCGCCGCGGCCGCTGCGCAGGCTCTATGCCAGGTACGGGATCGGGGAAGCCGGCCAGGCCGGCGATGCCGGGGCAGGGCCGGACGCTCAGCCGCGCTCAGCCGCGGAACCCGCCCGCGCCTGACGAGCTCAGCCCGCGCGGTCAGGGCCGCTGCACCATGGCCCTGACCGCGGCGGTGGCCTCGGGTCGGCCGAGTCAGCGGGCGCCGAGGCCGAGCAGCAGGCCGTCCGCCGCCACCGCCGGTGAGCTGGTGATGAACATCGGCACCCCGGCTGCCGGGGCCATGATCGACTGCAGCACCTGGCCGCCGTCCAGCGTGCTGACCGTCCCGAGCAGCTGCCCTTCGGCGACCGTCTCGCCCGGCCTGACGGCCGGCTGCCACCAGCCGGCTTCGTCGCAGCGCAGCCAGATGAAGCGGCTCAGCACGACCGGCCGGGCCGTACCGCGCTCGTCACCGGGCGGGGCTGCCCCGTCAGGGCCGGCGGCGTCACTGGCCGGCTCGCCGAGCATGCCGAGCGAGGCCAGCACCCGGTTCAGCCCGGCAACGTGCAGGTCGACCGCTTCCTGCTCGATCAGGCCGCAGCCGCCGGCCTCGGCCGTGATCGCGGGGATGCCGGCCTCGGCCGCCGCCGCGCTCGTCGTTCCCCCGACCGCGCGGTCCGGTCCGGCTTCCTGCCTGATGATGTAGCCCAGGCCGTATGCGATCGCGAGGGCCAGCGCCTGCTCCTCGCTCGGCCCGGCCTCGTAGAGCGCGAACGGCTCGAGGGCCTCAGGCAGGTCACCGCAGTGCGCGTCGATCAGCGCGTCGCTGCCGGTGATGAGCTGCGTGAAGGTGGCGTGCGCCAGCCGGTCGGCCAGCGTGCCGGCCGGGTCACCGGGGAAGCAGCGATTCAGGTTCTTGCCGTCTTCGGGGATCACGAACGGGCTGCGCGCGCGGAAGGCCGGCAGGTTCAGCACGGGTACCGCGCGGACCCGGCCGCGCAGGTCCCGGACGGCCAGGCTGGCCGACCACTGGCGGACCGCGGCCATCGAGGCGTACTCGCAGCCATGCACCCCGGCGATGACCGTGAGCCTCGGCCCGTCACTCGCCCCGCTCACCTCGACCACCGGAACATCGAGCCCGGCCAGATCGAGCGTGCGGCGCAGAACCGTGGTCGGCATGGTCAGTCCTTCCTGGCTGGGCGCGCCTGGGTCGGGGCGGCGGAGCGGCTGGCCGGCGGCGAGCCGAAGCGCAGGACGCGCTCAGCGGCCGCGGCGACCCGGAGCAGGTCGACGTCCGCTCCCCGGCGCCCCGCGAGCTGGAGGCCGACGGGCAGGCCGGCCACGGGCACCGGGAGCGAGACCGCCGGATGACCGGTCAGGTTGTACGGCCCGGTAAAGCGGCCCTCGGCGTTGCCGTCGCCGAGACCGAACGGCGGATCCTGCTCAGGCGCCTGATAGCCGACCGTCGGCCCGGCTAGCACGTCGACGCCGGCCAGGCTGGCCTCGATCGCGGCGGTCAGGTCGGCCTGCTCGCCAGCGGCCCGGGCGAACTGGTCCTGCGTCACGGACGCCCCGTAGGCCAGCAGGGCCCTGGTCCCTTCGCAGTAGCGGCTGGTATCGCGGCCGGCGTGCACCAGGTGGGCCTGCCTGGCCACGATCACCGCCAGCGTCTCCTCCCACCGGGGAAGCTGGTCCAGCCAGGGCGCGGTCACGTCCTTGAGGTTCCAGCCCGCAGCGGCCAGCGCGGCGATGGCGGCGTCCAGCGCGGCGCCGACCTCGGGGGTCACTGACGGGTCGGCCAGCTGGGCGCTGAGCACGCCGACGGTGCAGGCCGCCTGGGCCGCAGGCCCGGCCCGGCCCGCGATATCGGGCCGGGGCAGGCCGGCCAGGACGGCCAGCAACTCGGCGGCGCCGGCCACCGTCGCAGTGAGCGTCCCGGCATGATCGCAGCGAGGCGACAGCGCGAAGATGCCGTCGGCGGGGATCAGGCCGAAGCTCGGCTTGAGCCCGACGATGCCGCAGTAAGCGGCGGGGATCCTGATCGAGCCGCCGGTGTCGGTCCCGATGGCCAGGTCGCATACCCCGGCCGCCACGAGGGCGGCCGACCCGCCGGACGACCCGCCGGAGGTACGGGACGGATCGGCGGGATTGCGCGTGTCCCCGATCTCCGGGTGCGCGAACCCGGCGGCGTACTCCAGGCACTGGGACGCTGCGAACACCTCGGCTCCGGCGGCGCGGAGGCGGCTGACCAGTGTGGCGTCGGCGGCGGCCGGCGTGTCGTCACTGCCCGGGCTGCCGCACCGGGTCGGCACGCCCGCGATGGCGACGATGTCCTTGACCGCCACCGGCTGCCCGGCGAGAGCGCCGCTCGCGGCGCGATCGGGAGCGCCGATCACGGCGGCAACCGCGTTCAGCGGGCCGCCGAGCCGGTCCAGCCGCTCGTAAGCGGCGAGCAGGTCGAGGTTCGCCCGGGAGAGGGACCGCCGGCCCTGCTCGATGGCAAGGATCAGTTCCACCACGCGGCGCACGAGCGGTGCGTCCTGGCCGGCCAGGACGCCGAGGATGGCCGGCACCTCCGTCGGCCGGTGCAGCACCGCGAGGTCACGGTAGATGCCGGAGTGCGTCTTGGCCGATCCCCGGTTGAACTCGGCCAGCCGGGTGAGCGAGCCGTCGAGGTCGACCGGGTCGAACCCGTCGAGCGGCGCCGGCGGAACCGGCGACTGGGCGAGCACCTGCCTGGCCAGCGCGGTGAGCAGCGGGCGGTAGGCGGGATCGTCGAGCGCGTCGGCAATGGACAGGTCGCTGACCGCGGTCGCCGACAGCATCGCCCCGTAGGCTTCCTTCGCCCACACGTAGCCGAGGATGTTCGTGGTGACCTGCGCATCGGCCAGGTCGGCCGCCAGGCCAGTCACCCGCGGCGTGATCGCGCCGTCGAGCTCGCCGACCATGAACGTCGCCCGGTTGCCGCGCTGCACCACACCTGGCTCGAGCATGTCGGCGCCGAAGTTCACGCACGCCTCGACCACCCGCTCCGGTCCGACGGCAGCGCTGAGCACGGCCGTGTTCAGCCCGTTCTGCAGCGAGACCACGTAGCCGTCGCCGGCTAGGCGCCCGGCCACCAGGGCCGCCGCGGCGGCCGTGTGATGGGCCTTGACGGCGATCAGCACGGGACAGTCGATCCTGGCCGGCAGGTCCGCCGGCGCCACCGCAGAGACCGGTGCCGTGTAGTTCTCGACCGGCCCGGTGATCCGGATCCCGTGCGCGCTGATCGCGCTGACCACGTCCGGGCTGGCGTCGCTGACCAGCACGTCGTGCCCATCACGAACCAGGCCGGCGGCGACCGTGCCGCCGATCGCGCCGCAGCCGATCACCACGTAGCGCACGGCTCGGAACGTTACAACACGATAACGCCGTCAGTCTAGGTATCGGCGGCTATTTACATCTCGCCGGATGATCGCCACATTAGGCAGGACAAAGGTTTGTTCAGTCCGCGCGTGCCCGGGCGACGCGCGGGGGCGAGCGGCGTGGCTTGCCGTGGAGCGGCCGTTGCCCCGGCCGCCGGGACCATAGGGAGCTTCCTTGAAATTCCGAATGAGCACGGCGAAGACACTGATCACGGCGAGTGCCCTCCTCGTCCTGGCCGCCTGCGGATCCGGTGGCGGCAGTGGAGGATCGGGCGGCACCCCCGCGACGAGCGGCCCCGTGCACGGCGGCGACCTCGTCTTCGCGGCCGTTCAGGACGCGCAGTCGATGAACAACACCACGGTGTTCGACAACAACTCGATCTGGATCTTCGAGCAGATCTTCCAGCCGCTCTACACGGTGACCAACAACGGCAAGGGCGTGAAGCCCTGGCTGGCCACCAGCTACACGATGTCCACGGACAAGAAGACCTACACGTTCAAGCTCCGGCCGGGTGTCAAGTTCTCCAACGGCAAGGCGATGACGTCGGCCGACGTGAAGTTCTCGATCGACCAGAACCGCAAGGCCGCGCAGGGCTGGGCCTACCTGGACTCGGCGATCAGCTCGGTGGACGC
>JADGPC010000403.1 GCA_017882645.1 Streptosporangiales bacterium
CGGTAGTTGATCGGCACCAGGACCCGGCCGTACCCGCTGATCCCGTAGAACAAGATCCCGAACCGGGCGGCATTGGGGCTGACGATGGCGACCCGCTCGCCGTGCCCCACGCCCAGCTGGTCGAGCGCGATCGCCGCTCCGCGCGCCCGGCGCTCCAGCGAGCGGTAGGTGATCGTCCCGAGCGTCCCCGCCGTGCCCGGCTCGTCGATCAGCGCCGGACGGTCGGGGTAGACCAGGGCGCCCCTGCGGAGAAAGTCGGACACAGTCAGCGGCACCTTCATGGTCAGCTCCAAGGGTTGGATGATTCCCCGATCTTGCGCCACAGGCCGGCTCGCAGGCAACCGGCCCAGTGAATCGACCCAGTGAATCGGCCTGCGACCAGGACCGGCCATCGCGGGTCCGGCCAATGCGCCGTCGCGCGCCGCGCGGCTGTGCCAGCATCGGACTTGTGCTGATTCTTCCCAGATTTCACACGCGCCCGTTGCTGCTCGTCCTTCCCGTTGCCTTCCTCGCGGCCTGCGGCGGCGCCGCCGCACCGGCCTCGGCTCCGGCGGCGAAGGATCCGGTCGCCAGCCAGCCAGCCAAGGTCGGCGGCCAGCCCGCCGCCGTCGCATCGGCCAAGCTCCCGAGCCCGAAGAACGCCAGCGCGAAGCACGCCCGCCCGGGACAGGCGGCCAGCAACCCGGACCTGCTGGCGAACTGCCCCATCTTCCCCGCCGATAATGTCTGGAACACGGACATCTCCAAGCTGCCGGTGGATCCGCACAGCGCCGCCTGGATGCGGAGCATGAACTCCGGATCGACGTACCTGCATCCCGACTTCGGGCCGAACGCGGGCGGCTACCCGTACGGCATCCCGTACACGGTGCTGACGGACGCGCATCCGAAGGTGCACGTCACGTTCAGGTACGCCAGCGAGAGTGACCGGTGGCTGTACCCGTTCGGGCCGGACACCAGGATCGAGGGCGGCCAGAACGCCGGCGGTGACCGGCACGCGCTGATGCTCGACTCGAGCTCCTGCCGGCTGTACGAGCTGTGGAACGCCCGCTACGGCAGCCACGCGACGGCCGGCTCAGGGGCCATCTG
Organism: Streptosporangiales bacterium; assembly: GCA_017882645.1. Taxonomy (GTDB): domain Bacteria; phylum Actinomycetota; class Actinomycetes; order Streptosporangiales; family Streptosporangiaceae; genus Chersky-822. The sequence continues at coordinate 1,087 of JADGPC010000403.1, forward strand.
GAACCTGCGGTCCGACGCGCTGCGCCCGGCCGGGTGGACCTCGGCCGACGCGGCCGGCCTGCCGATCCTGCCTGGCCTGCTCAACTTCGCCCAGATCCGGCGAGCCGTGCAGACGGGCACCCCGATCACGCACGCGATCCGGTTCACCGCCGACCGGACCAGCGCCGCTTACATCTGGCCCGCCCGTCATCAGGCCGGCAGCGGCAGCATGGCCACCCTGCCGCCGATGGGCGCGCGGTTCCGGCTCAAGCTGAACTTCAACGTGGCTGGCTACTGCCACTCGGCGCCGTACTGCGCGTACGCCAAGGCCGTGCTGACCGAGATGCAGCACTACGGCCTGATCCTGGCCGACAACGGATCAAACTGGTACTTCGGTGGCGCCGCGTTCCCGCAGTGGCCCGATGCCCTCGTCTCCCTGCTCAAGGGCATACCGGCGAGCGCGTTCGAAGCAGTGAACGAGAGCTGCCTGAAGGTCAGCGCCAACTCCGGGCAGGCGCAGGCGCACGCCGGCTGCCCGATCGGCTAGCGGCCGGCCCGCCGCCGGGCAGCTACTCGCGGACTACGTCGGCGGGGTCCTTGTCGTTCCGCAGGCCCCGGTAGGACGCCGCGCGCAGCCGGCCGGAACTGGTCCAGAGGGCGAACTCGGCCTCGATCACCACGTCGGGCTCGGTCCACACCGCGCCGCGGGCCTGGTCCGGCGGGATGGTCGAGCCGAACGGTGACGTGGCGCGGCGGAGCGGCTCCAGCCGGGCCGTCAGATCGCGGAGCACCTGCTGGGTGAAGCCGGTGCCGACATGCCCGGCGAACGTCAGGCCGTCCGGACCCTGGACACCGACCATCAGCGAGCCGATCAGGTGCGAGCGCGTGCCCTCGCCGGGCTTCCAGCCGCCGACCACGAACTCCTGCCGGTGCACGTTCTTGATCTTCCGCCAGGCGGCAGAACGCCTGCCCGCCTCATACCGCGAGGCAACCCTTTTCGCCATAATTCCTTCCAGGCCGTGCTGCCTGGACACCGCCTGGATATCAGCGCCGCGTACCCCGGTGAACGCCGGCGGCGTCTGCCAGTGCCCTCCTTCGAGCGCCAGCTCATCCAGCCTGGCGCGGCGCAGGTGGTAGGGCTGGTCGGTGAGCGCCAGGCCGTCGGCGAACAGCAGGTCGAAGGCCAGGTAGGAAACGGGCACCTCGGCGGCCAGCTTTCTCACCTGGGCGGCTGCCGTCACGTTCATTCGCTGCTGGATCGCCTCGAAGCTCGGCCAGGTGCCGCCGCCGAACGCCACGATCTCGCCGTCGAGCACCAGGTCGTGCGGGCCGGCCGCCGCCGCCAGGCCCGCGAGCTCCGGGTAGCTGCCCGTCACGTCGCGGCCGGTGCGGGAGGCCAGCGTGAGCGTTCCCGCGCTGATCGTCGCGATCGCTCGGATCCCGTCCCACTTCATCTCGTAGGCCCACGCGGCGTCGCTGGCCGGCAGCTCGCCGGCGGTGGCGAGCATCGGCCGGAACTGCTCGGGCAGGCTGCGTCCCGCGCGGTCGGTGATCACCTCGCCACGGTACCCGGCGCGCTCGGTAGGCTGCCGCAGTGAGAGCGCACCGCGTGAGCCTGATGCGCGATCGGTCCGGCCCGCAGCGAGTCACCAACGTCGAGCTCTTCTACGATCTGGTGTTCGTCTTCGCGGTGACCCAGCTGTCGCACTTCCTGCTGTCCGGTGGCGGTCTGCTGCCCGGCGGCAGTGCCGAGGACCAGGCCCGTATCGCTTTTCGCGCCGCGCTGCTGCTCACGATGGTCTGGCTGGTCTGGGTCTACACCACCTGGGTCACCAACTGGCTCGATCCCGGCCGGCTCCCCGTTCGGCTGCTGCTGCTCGTGCTCGCGATGATCAGCCTGGTCCCGTCCGCGGCACTGCCCACCGCGTTCGCCCGGTCAGGCTGGATCGTCGGCGGCGCCTACCTCGTGGTGCAGGCCGGACGGAGCGCGTTCGCGATGCTGGCGATCGACGATCCGGCGCTGCGACGGAACTTCCAGCGCATCCTGGCCTGGTGCGTCGTGAGCGGGCTGCTCGCGCTCGCGGGCGGCCTGGCCGGCGGCAACGCCAGGGTGGCGCTCTGGGTCGCCGCGGTCGCCGTCGACCTGATCGGCGGAGCCGTCGGCTTCTACACGCCGGGCCTCGGCCGGTCGACGACCGCCGACTGGACCATCGAGGGCGGCCACTTCGCCGAGCGGTGCCAGGGCTTCATCCTGATCGCGATCGGCGAGTCGATCGTGATCATCGGCGCCGCGCTAGCCGCCAGGCTCGGCAGCCCGCGGCCGCTCACCGGCACCGACATCCTGGCCTTCCTGGTCGCGGCCGCCGGCAGCCTCGCGTTCTGGTGGGTCTACTTCGACCGCGCCGCGGACGACGCCGCCGTGGTCATCGCGGCGTCACCTGATCCCGGGCGGCTCGGCCGGTCGGCCTACCATCTGATCCACCCGATCATGGTGGCCGGGATCATCGTTGCCGCCGCTGCCGATGGCGCGATGGCGGACCTGGCCGCTCGCGGCCGTGCGGGCGCCAGCACGCCGGGCTGGGTCGCCTGCCTGATCCTGGGCGGCCCCGCGCTCTTCCTGATCGGCCACGCGGCGTTCAAGGCCGTGATCTGGCGGCGGGTGTCGTGGCCCCGGGTCGTCGCGGTCGCCGTCCTGGGGCTGCTCGGCCTGCTGGCGGCGTACCTGCCCGCGCTGGCGCTCGCCGGGTGCGGCGCCGCGGCGGTCGTCGCGGTCGCCATCGCCGACCAGATCTGGCGGCCCGCCGCCCAGCAGCACCCGTCGGCCGCCGCGACCGGCCCGGTCGGCTAGGCGGGCTGGTCCATGCCCTTCCTGACCCCGGAGATGATGGTCCGCATCGTGAAGCCGGGCGCGTACCTGGTCATCCGCCACGCCACCCGTGCCGACCGGGGCGCGACGATCAGCGCGCGGTTCCTGGCCACGCCGCTGAGGACGTCCTGGGCCAGCGCGTCGGCCTGATAGAGTTTGTCGAGGAGCCTGGCCAGCGTCGTTGCGTTCGCGCCGGTCTCGGTCTGCGGCAGGTCCGGGTTCACCCGGCCGAGCAGCGGGGTGTCCACGAAACCGGGGCAGACGGCACTGACCTGGACCCCGCGGCTAGCGCCCTCGGCGCGCAGCGACAGGCTGAGCCCCACGACCGCGTGCTTGGCTGCCGCGTACGGGGCGAGGCTCGGTCCCGGCACCAGGCCGGCCAGCGAGGCGGTGTTCACGATGTGCCCGTGGCCCTGCCGGAGCATGACCGGGTAGGCGGCGTGCACGCCGTGCACGACTCCGCGCAGGTTCACGTCGATCACGCGGTTCCAGTGGTCC
>JADGPC010000404.1 GCA_017882645.1 Streptosporangiales bacterium
AGGCATCAGGTCGAAAATCTGGCGAACGCTCTGCGGCCAGCTGGCAATCACGTTCAGCTCGCTGGTCGTGGCGCCCGACTCGTACAGCTGGCCGGAGACGGTCAGCCGCTCGATCATGGCCTGCCTGGCGACCTGCTCGCCGTCGGCCGCGACCGCCTGCTCGAGCTCGGCGAGCGTGGCCCGGTCCAGGACCGCCCTGGCCGCGAACCAGTCCGGGCTCAGGTTCGTCATCAGGTGGTCAAATCCCGTCAGCCCGGCGGACGTGGCACCGACCGGATCGAGCTGGGCGGCCTGCTCGACGTAGCGGTCGGCGATGTCGCGGATGGGTGTCATGTCCGAACGCTACCCGTAACCCACATTTGCCACTAATCGCGTCAGCTGAAGGACCGGCGCGGGTTGCCGACCAGCATCGTCTCGATCTGCGCGGCGCTGACGCCCCGCTCGGCCAGCGCCGGGAGCACCTCGTCATGGATATAGGTGTAGTTGCCCGCTGTCTCCTCGTCATGCGGATACCAGTCGATGTAGCAGGCCGCGTCGTGGGACAGGACCATGCTTTCCGCGTAGCCGCGCTCGCACAGGGTCGCGATCATGTCGGACCGCCATTCCAGCGACGGCGGCATGCCGATCCCGAACCGGTCCATGCCGAGCAGGCAGCCGGCGTCGGCCAGCCGGATCAGGTAATCCGGGTCGCGGCTGTCGCCGCTGTGACCGATCACGACCCGGCTCAGGTCCGCTCCCTCGTCGCGGAGCACCTCGACCGCGACCAGCCCGGCCTGGGTCGCCGGATGGGTGTGCACGGTGACCGGGGCACCGGTCAGGACGTGGGCCCTGGCCACCGCGCGCAGCACGCGCTCCACGCCGCGGGTCAGGCCCTGCTCGTCGATCGCGCACTTGAGGAAGGCGGCCCGCACGCCGGTATCCCCGATCCCGGTGGTGAGGTCGGCCACGAACATGTCCGTCATCGGGTCCTCGCCGCTGGCGGTCATCCGCCTGCTGCGGTACCTGAAGTAGAACGGAACCTCGCTGAACGTGTAGATCCCGGTAGCGACGATGATGTTGACCGGGGCATCCCGGGCGACTCGCTTGATCCGGGTGATATCGCGGCCCAGGCCGATGACCGTCGGATCGGCGATCGTGTGAATGCCGCGTTCCGCGGCCGTGCGAAGCTGGCCGATCGCATGAGCAACCCGGGTGTCCTCGTTGAAGTCGGCCGGATAGTTCCGCCTGATCTCCTCGTTGAGGACGAACACGTGCTCGTGCATGAGCGTGGTGCCGAGGCTGCCGACGTCAACCGGGCCGCGTACCGTCTCGACCTGTGCCATGTCCAGACCGTAACGTGTCAGCGTACTGGTCGGTAGGTACGCTTGTCGGACACATCGGGAGGCGCTAGGTGGATTTCGGATACGACGCTCGAACCGAGGAACTACGCGACAAACTGCACGCGTTCATGGATTCCCACGTCTATCCGGCCGAGCCCGTCTTCGCCGACCAGGTCGCGGCGGCCGAGGCGGCCGGCAACATCTGGCAGCGCCCGGCCGTCATCGACGACCTCAAGGCGGCGGCGCGCAGCCAGGGGATGTGGAACCTGTTCCTGACCGTGCGCACGCACAAGGACCAGATCGGCGAGCTGGCCGAGAAATACGGGGCCGGGCTGACCAACCTGCAGTACGCACCGCTGGCCGAGATCACCGGGCGCAGCGGCGCGATCGCGCCCGAGGCGCTGAACTGCGCCGCTCCGGACACCGGCAACATGGAGGTGCTCGCCGAGTTCGGCAGTGCCGAGCAGGTCGAGCGGTGGCTGCTGCCGCTGCTCGACGGCGAGATCCGGTCGGCGTTCTGCATGACCGAGCCCGACGTCGCGTCCTCCGACGCGACCAACATCACGACCCGGATCGAGCGCGACGGCGACGAGTACGTGATCAACGGCCGCAAGTGGTGGTCCTCCGGCGCGATGGACCCGCGCTGCAAGGTCTTCATCGTGATGGGGAAGACGAATCCGGATGCGGACCGGCATCGCCAGCAGTCGATGATCTGCGTGCCGTCCGATACTCCCGGCATCACGATCAGGCGCAGCATGCGGGTCTTCGGCTTCTCCGATTCGACCCACGGCGGCCACGCCGAGATCGAGTTCGCCGACGTCCGGGTGCCGGCCGCCAGCCTGATTGCCGGCGAGGGTGATGGCTTCGCCATCGCGCAGGCCAGGCTCGGGCCGGGCCGGATCCACCACTGCATGCGGCTGATCGGCTCGGCCGAGCGCGCACTCGAGGCGCTGTGCCGCCGGGCCACCGGCCGGGTCGCCTTCGGCAAGCCGCTCGCCGACCAGGGCGTCGTGCAGGACTGGATCGCCGAGTCGCGGGTGCGGATCGAGCAGGCCAGGCTGCTGGTGCTGAAGACCGCGTGGCTGATGGACACCGTCGGCAACAAGGGCGCGCACACCGAGATCCAGGCCATCAAGATCGCGGTTCCGGCGACGGCCGAGTGGGTGATCGACAAGGCGATCCAGGCCCACGGCGGCGGCGGCGTGAGCCAGGAGTTCCCGCTCGCGCAGGCCTGGGCCGCGGCCAGGAGCCTGCGCTTCGCTGACGGGCCCGACGAGGTGCACAAGCGCTCGATGGCGCACCGCGAGCTCCGCAAGTACAGAAGCTGATCCGCGCCTGCCCGGCCCGGTCAGCCAGCCCGCAGCGGGGCAGGCCAGCCTGGCCGGGATGCGCTCGGTATGTTGCGTTAATCAGCAGACTTGATCACGTCAGAAGGGGCGATGCAGATGTCGGAGCACGTACAGCGGGTGGCGATCGTGACCGGAGGTGCGCGCGGGATCGGCGCGGCCGTCGCGAAACGGTTGGCCGCTGACGGGATGGCCGTCGCGGTCATCGACCTGAAGGAAGGTGACTGCGGCGCGACCGTCGACGCGATCACCGCGGCCGGCGGCCGGGCGTTCGCCGCCGGGGCCGACGTGAGCAACTCGGCCCAGGTCACCGCGGCCGTCGACGCCATCGCGGCGGAGTTCGGGCCGCCGACGGTGCTTGTCAACAACGCGGGCGTGATCCGCGACAACCTGCTGTTCAAGATGACCGAGGACGACTGGGAGACGGTACTTGGCGTGCACCTGCGCGGGGCGTTCCTGATGAGCAAGGCCGCGCAGAAACACATGGTGGAGCAGAAGTTCGGCCGGATCATCAACCTGTCGTCGAGTTCCGCGCTCGGCAACCGCGGCCAGGTCAACTACTCGGCGGCCAAGGCCGGCCTGCAGGGCTTCACCAAGACGCTGGCCATCGAGCTCGGCCCGTTCGGCGTCACCGCGAACGCGATCGCGCCCGGATTCATCGCCACCGACATGAC
>JADGPC010000405.1 GCA_017882645.1 Streptosporangiales bacterium
GGCAGCCGTCCCGGCCGCCAGGTCAGCCCGCTCGCCGTGACCGCGCCGCCGTCGCGCAGGTTTCCGGCTATCCGCAGCCGGCCCGCTGGCACTGGCGGCCGGATGCCACTGGCATTCGGCCGGGTGCTGGCACTGGCCGTGGCGCTGGCCGTAGTCGCGGCGCCCGCGGTGCCAGCCGCGGCGATGGCCAGCGGGCCGCCTGCTCCGATCGCCAGCGCCACTGCTGCCAGGATGCCGGTTGCCAGCCTCGCCATGACGCGCTCCTTAGGTCGGTCTGGCGGGAATGATAGACCTAAGCGGGACGCCGCCGGGAGACCCCGGGCGGCGAGACGGGCTCCCGGTTCACGGCAGGTGGCTGATGCGCGGGCTTCGCGACAAGGCGGTGCTGGTCAGCGGCGGCACCAGCGGGATCGGGCTGGCCGCGGCCGAGCGCTTCCTCGAAGAGGGTTCGCGGGTGTTCGTGGCGGGCCTGCGGCCGGGCGAGGTCGATGCCGCGGTGGCCGTCCTCGCCCAGCGCGGCGACGTCGCCGGGCTGGTCTGCGATGTGAGCTCCCCGGCCGACGTCGGCGGGCTGGTCGACGCCGCCGAGGAGGCGCTGGGCGGCATCGACGTGCTGATCAACAATGCCGGCACGGCGCGCCGTGACCGGTTTCTCGACATCGCGGTGGCCGACTGGGACCGGATCCTCGCCGTGAACCTGCGCGGCATGTTCCTGGTCGCGCAGGCGGTGAGCAGGCGGATGGCCGCGCGCGGGCGGGGCGTGATCGTCAACATGTCCTCGACCAACGGGCTGGCGGGCGAAGAAGACTACGCGCATTACAACGCGTCCAAGGCTGGCGTGCTCCAGCTGACCAGGACCATGGCGGTGGAACTCGGCCCGCTCGGCATCAGGGTCAACGCGCTGTGCCCCGGATTCATCCGGACGCCGCTGAACGACGCGATCTCGGCGCCGCTCGGCGCGGAGGAGTTCGAGGCCGGGTACGCCGCCGGCCGGATACCGCTGCGCCGGGTCGGCCGGGCGGACGAGGTGGCCGCCGCCTACGCGTTCCTCGCCTCCGACGACGCGTCGTTCATCCACGGCGCCGCCCTGGTCGTCGACGGCGGCCAGCTGGCCGTGATGTGACCGGCGGGGTTACAGGGCCGCGAAGGCCTCCTCGAGCACGCCAAGGCCCTCGTTGAGGAGTTCCTCGCTGATCACCAGCGGCGGCAGGAAACGCAGCACGTTGCCGAACGTGCCGCAGGTCAGCACGATCAGGCCGGCGGCGTGACACGCCTTGGCGACCCGGGCCGTCGCGGCCGCGTCCGGCTCGATGGTGCCCGGCTTGACCAACTCGATGGCAATCATGGCACCCCGGCCCCGGACGTCGCCGATGACGGGATACTGCTGGGCCAGCTTGCGGAGCCGCGGCAGCATGATGTCGCCGATCCGCCGCGCCGCGGCCGGCAGGTCCTCCTTGCTCATCGTCTCGATCGCGCCGAGAGCGGCTGCGCAGGCTACCGGGTTACCGCCGTAGGTGCCGCCGAGGCCGCCGGCGTGCACCGCGTCCATGATCTCGGCCCGGCCGGTGACGCCGGCCAGCGGCAGGCCGCCCGCGATGCCCTTGGCCGTCGTGACCAGGTCCGGCACGACCCCCTCGTGATCGCAGGCGAACCAGTCTCCGGTGCGGCAGAATCCGGACTGGATCTCGTCGGCGATGAAGACGATGCCGTGCTCCCGGCAGTACTCCGCCAGCCCGGGCAGGAAGCCGTCAGGCGGCACGATGAACCCGCCCTCGCCCTGCACCGGCTCGATGACGACGGCCGCGACGCGGCTCTCGCCGACCTGGGCGTGGATGAGGCCGGTGACCACGTCGAGCGCCTCGGCCGCGCACGCGGCCGGGCCGCCCGGCCACCGGAACGGGTAGGCCATCGGCGCCCGGTAGACCTCGCCGGCGAACGGGCCGAACCCGTCCTTGTACGGCATGTTCTTGGCTGTCATGGCCATGGTCAGGTTGGTGCGGCCGTGGTAGGCGTGGTCGAACACGACCACCGCCTGCCGCCCGGTGGCATGCCTGGCGATCTTGACCGCGTTCTCGACCGCCTCGGCGCCCGAGTTGAACAGAGCCGAGCGCTTGTCGTACGTGCCCGGCGTCACCCGGTTCAGCTCCTCGCATACCTCCACGTAGCCCTCGTAGGGGACCACCATGAAGCAGGTATGGGTGAAGTGAGCGACCTGCTCGGTCACCCGGCTGACGACCAGCTCGGCGCTGTTGCCTACCGAGGTGACCGCGATGCCGGAGCCGAAGTCGATCAGGGAGTTGCCGTCGGCGTCGATCAGGACGCCGCCGCCGGCCGCGGTGACGAAGATCGGCAGCACGTGGCTCAGGCCGCGCGCGACGCTGCGCTGCCTGCGCTCGAGCAGTTCACGGGAGACAGGACCGGGTATCTCAGTGACCAGATGCCGCTGCTGGGCAAGTCCGGGGCCGCCGACGGTGGAGTGCAGGTTCATAGGCCGAGGATAGACCGGGCGAGGCCGCTGATGCAGGGCCGGCCGGGCGATACCGTACGGGCTCGCTCAAGGCGGTCCCGCACTCGCCGAACCTGGCCGCCATTCGCGGTCTCACCTGCACTAATCGACTTCTTGCCAGAGGAATTTGCATAATGATGCCCGGTGGCCCTGGAGTCTGTAGTATCTGGATGACCGAATCGAACGGGCACTTCGGATTTTGCGTAACATCAGTGACAGAGCGGCTAGGTCGGGCGTTAAATCGTATAGACCTAAGACCGTGTCCTGTACAGACCTTTTAGTACGATCCACGGCGTTTAAAGTACCGGCAAAGCGGCATGTGGTGTCGGAATGGCCCGCCCCGATCTCGAGGAGAGCCTTATGCGAACAACTGATTGGTTTCACTCAAACAGTTTCAATTACCGTGAGTTCGGCAACGCTCGTCAGCTTGGCCGGGCCAAGCGCGAGCGCGGGCTGACGGTCTCACTTATCCTGCCCACCCGTAACGTAGCAGAGACGATCGGCTCGGTCCTCGACGAGGTCGACTACCTGTGCCGGCCCGACATAAGGCTCATCGACCAGGTCGTCGTCGTGGACGCCGACTCGCCCGACGGTACCGCGGACATCGCGAGGTACCACGACGTGGAGGTCTACTCAGAGAACGCGCTGATGCCGGAGTTCGGCCGGGCACACGGCAAGGGCGACGCCATGTGGCGCGGCCTGTCGGTCGCCACCGGCGACATCATCGCGTTCGCGGACACCGACACCGGCAACTTCTGCCGCCAGCTGGTGACGGGCGTGGTCGGCTGCCTGATCACCAAACCGGAAATCCAGTTCGTAAAGGCCGCATATCGCCGTCCGTACACGCAAGAGACCGTGTCCGTGCCCGACGGCGGCGGCCGGGTTACCGAGCTCACCGCGAAGCCCGCTCTTAACCTGCTCTTTCCCGAGCTGGCCGGATTCGTTCAGCCGCTGGCCGGCGAGTTCGCGGCAACGAGGGACCTGTTCTACTCGGTGCCGTTCCTCACCGGCTACGCCGTCGAGGTCGGCATGCTCATCGACGTCCTTGACGCCTGCGGACTGCAGGCCATGGCGCAGGTCGACGCCGGCATGCGAAAGAACAGGCACCAGGATCTGTCCAACCTGAGCCGGATGGGCTACTCGGTGCTCCGCGCCGTCCTGACCCGCGCGATGCAGGGCCGGTCGCAGGTGACGGCGGGCATGCCGGGGTCATCGGAGTGGAGCGGCAGCGAGGTCGGCTCCTACCTGCACGCCGTCGCGGCCGCCAGGGGCGTCCAGCTCGACGAGTACTCGGAGATCATGATCGAGCGCCCGCCGATGCGGCTGGCCCTGATGGCCAGCGGCGCCGTCAACGGCAGGGCCGTCAACGGCAAGGCAGTGACCGGCAAGGCAGTGACCGGCAAGGATGTCGGCGGCAAGGATGTCGGCGGCATGGAACTGACCGGCGCCTCGGCCGGAGACCGCTAGCGCCGGGCTTGCTCAGCGCAGCAGATCGCGGGCGGCCGTCTCGATCATCTGCTGCGAAAGCAGCACAGTGCTCGCGGCGTCACCCAACGGGATGAAACTGTCCTCGCTCGTCACCCGGGCCACTGGCCCGGTGAATCCGGCGTCGGCCAGGGCGGTGATGACGCCCTCGGAGACGCCGCCTGACCGCCTGGTTTCGTCCGCGACGAGCACCGCGCCGGTCGCTGCGGCCTCGCGCAGCAGGTCGTCGGCCGGAAGCGGGGCGATCCAGCGCAGGTCGAGCACCCGGCACGCGATGCCGTCGCCGGCCAGTCTGGCCGCTGCCCGCAGGCTGAGCCGCAGGCCGTTACCGAATGTCACGATCGTCAGGTCCGTGCCGTTGCCGTACACCCTGGCTTTCCCGGCCGGCACGTGCCCTGGCGTCCACAGCCAGGGCGGGTCGTAAGCCGCCAGCCAGCCGCCGTCGCCTGGCATGTGCAGATCACGCTGGTGGTACAGCGCGATCGGCTCGAGGAAGACGCAGACGCTCCCGTCCTCGCGCGCGCTGGCCAGGCACGTCCGCAGCATCGGAGCCGCGTCATCTGGCCGCGCCGGGCAGGCGATGATCAGCCCGGGTATGTCACGCAGCGCGCCAAGCGCGTTGTCGTTGTGGAAGTGACCGCCGAATCCTTGCTGGTAGCCAAGGCCGGCAATGCGCACCACCATCGGGTTGCGGTAGCTGCCCTGGGAGAAGAAGGACAGCGTGGCGGCCTCGCCGCGAATCTGGTCGGCGGCGTTATGCAGGTAGGCGAGGTACTGGATCTCGGGGACCGGCACCAGTCCGGCCAGGCCGGCGCCGAGTGCGAGGCCGAGAATCGACTGCTCGTCCAGGATCGTGTCGAAGACCCGGCCGCCGCCGAAGGCGCCGAGCAGCCCTCGGGTCACGCCGTAGACGCCGCCCTTGCGGGCCACGTCCTCGCCGAAGACGAGCAGCTGCGGCCAGGCCGCCAGCTCGTCGGCCAGCGCCCGGTTGATCGCCTGGGCCAGCGTCAGCGGGCCTTCGTCCTCGGGCAGCCGCCCGGCGAAGGCGCGGCTCCTGGCCGATCCGCTGGCCGGCCTGATCCCGGCGGCCACGGCCGCCGGGCGGCGCGCCGCGATCGGGGCCATGACCTGCGCGGCCGAGGTCAGTTTCGGTGCGCCGTCGGCCCGCGCCGCAAGATCGAGCACCTGCGCGCGGGACTGCTCGTATCGCGCGATCACCTGCGCGGCGGTGAGCAGGCCAGCCCGGATCAGCATCCTGGCCGTCCCGAGCAGCGGATCACGGCGCCGGTCGGCCGCGATCTCCGCCGCCGACCGGTAGGCGGACTCCACGTCCGAGCCCGCGTGGCCGCCGAGCCGCACCGTACTCAGATGCAGGATGGCCGGGGCCCGCCGCTGCCGGGCGTGCGCGGCGAGGTCCAGGGCGGTGTCATAGACCGCGGCCGGGTCGGTTCCGTCCGCGAAGGCGTACCTGATGCCCGGCCGGCCGGAAAGGACGGCGGCGGTCCACCCCGGCGGGGTCCGTACGCTGATCCCGATCCCGTTGTCCTCGCAGACGATCAGCAGGGGCAGCGGCAGTCCCTGAAACGCACAGTACGACGCGGTGTTGAGCGCGCCAGCCGCCGTGGAGTGGTTGGCCGACGCATCGCCGATGCTGGTGACCACGACGGAGTCGGCCGGCCACGGCGGCTGCTGGCGCA
>JADGPC010000058.1 GCA_017882645.1 Streptosporangiales bacterium
CGCCGGCCCGGGCCGTCTTTCCGGACTTCCGGTCCGCGCCCAACCAGGGCGGCCGGCCCGACCTGTACGAGCTCGAGAACCGGGCCATCGACCCCGAGGGGTATGTCCTGGCCGCGATGCGGCGGCTAGCGCCATGGCGCGGCCGGACGCTGGTCGATCTCGGCTGCGGCTCGGGGTACTGGCTGCCCGGCTACGCCGACGAGGCCGGCCAGGTCATCGGGATCGAGCCCGACCCCGACCTGCTCCCGCTGGCCGCGGCGCGCGATCAGCGCGTCCGGATGCTGGCCGGGTCGGCGGAGCACATCCCGCTGCCGGACGCCAGCGCCGACGTCGTGCACGCCAGGTTCGCCTACTTCTGGCCGCCGAACTGCTCGGCCGGGCTGGCCGAGGTCCTGCGGGTACTCAGGCCGGGCGGAGCGCTGGTGGTCGTCGACAACGACTACCAGCGCGGCGAGTTCGCCGAGCTGCTCCGGGCCGCGGGCGCCGGCCCGCCTGGCCGGCCTGAGGTCACCGACGCCTGGTGGGCCGATCGCGGTGCCGAGCGCGCCGAGGTCATGAGCCGCTGGCAGTTCAGGTCGCGCGCGGACTTCGCAGCCGTGCTGCGGCTCGAGTTTCCCGGTCCGGTAGCCGAGGCCTGGCTCGACGCCCATCCGCGGGACGCGGGCCTCAGCTATGGCTACGTCCTCTTCACCACCCGGCATCCCTGGGCTGGAAGCAGCCGGTAAGCACCCGCGCGCCCGTCAGCCGCCGGGCGGCCGGTACGTCGACTGTTTTCCGGCCGCCGCGTCGATCTCCTGCGCGGTCAGCAGCACCACGGTCCGCGTCGTCGCCCCGCCGCCCGAGCTGACGGCCAGCCCTGCGGCCGCGGCGGAGGCGTTGTCCGCGAAGTCGGCTAGGACGTACGCGTCAGTGCCGCCGAAGGCGAAGTAGAAGGACTCGACCGTGCCGCCCAGGCTCTCGACGAGCTGCGTGGCCGCTGCGACGCGGGCCGAGCCGCCCTCAGCCTTCACGCCCTTGATGCCGTCGATGGTGTAGCTCACTTCAAGCAGGTACTTCGCCACGTTTACCCCCCGGTTCGCGTATCGCCCGACACTATCAGCAGGCTCTCCGACCTGCGGATACCCGATCGCCGGGCCAGGCAGTAGCCTGCACAGGGGCGACAGAAGGGCGCGAGGGTGCGAGCCGACGACCTGCGGGAAATCTTCCTGTTCGACGGGCTCAGCGCGGACCAGGTCGGCGAGCTGATCGCGGCCGGCACCGAGGTCCATTTCGATGTCGGCGACACCCTCTTCACCGAAGGTGACCCCGCCGACTTCTGGTGGGTGCTGCTCGACGGGCAGGTCGAGCTGCTGTGCCGGACCGGACACGAGGTCTTGGTGGTCAGCGTGATGGACCGGCCGGGCGTCTGGGCTGGCGGCTTCCGCGCCTGGGCCGACACCGCAGGATACCTGAGCACCGGCCGCGGCGCCCGTCCCGGGCGGATGCTCCGGATCCCGGCCGCTGCGCTGGGCGACCTCGTGCGGGCCTGGTCGCCATTTGCCGTGCACCTGATCGAGGGATTCTTCCAGACGGTGCGCAACATGGAGGCACTCTCCCGCCAGCGCGAGGCCCTGGTCGCGCTCGGCACGCTGGCAGCGGGCCTGGCGCACGAGCTCAACAACCCGGCGGCGGCCGCCGTGCGCGCGGTCGGCGAGCTGCACGACACCGCCGAGACGCTGCTGGGATCGCTCACCCGCCTGGCCGAGAGGTCACTTCCGGCGGACCGGTTCGTCGCCATCGACACGCTCAGGCGAGAGCTGGGCGCCGGGTCGGCGGCCGCCGACCCGCTCGCGGCAGCCGACCGCGAGGACGAGCTTTCCGACTGGCTCGATACGCACGGGGTCGGCGGCGCCTGGCGGATTGCTTCCCCGCTCGCCGCCGGAGGGGCCAGCGTGGAGTGGTGCGAGCGCGCCGCCGCGGTCCTGGACGCCGGCACGCTGGAGCCCGGCCTGGAGTGGGTGGCGAGCACCCTCGCCGTCGGGACCCTGCTGGCTGAAGTGAAAGAGTCGACCGGCCGGGTCTCCGCGCTGGTCACGGCCGTGAAGTCCTATTCGCAGGTGGACCGGGCGTCGCTGCAGCTCACCGACCTCACCGAGGGCCTGGAGAGCACGCTGGTGATGCTCGGGCACAAGCTGCGCGGCGGCGTCACGGTGGTCCGGGACTACGGCGCCGGCGTGCCGCGGATCGAGGCCAACCCGGGCGAGCTCAACCAGGTCTGGACCAACATCATCGACAACGCGATCGACGCCATGCACGCCAGCGGCACGCTGCGCGTCTCGACCCGGGCCGTCACCGGCGGCGTTCTGGTCGAGATCGGGGACACCGGCCAGGGAATGCCTCCGAACGTGCAGGCCCACGCGTTCGACGCCTTCTTCACCACCAAGGATGTCGGCCAGGGCACCGGACTCGGCCTCGATATCTCCCGGCGCATCGTCGAGCGGCACAAGGGCCGGATCACCATCGAATCTGAGCCGGGACGAACCGTGCTGCGCGTACAGCTCCCGGTCCGGCAGACTAAGGGTCAGTAAACGACGATCGCGATCGGAGTAGGCGGTGCGGCGAGCTCCGGAGCCAGGGAACGCCAGCGAGCGCGGGCTGCTGCTCGGCTGGCTTGCCTTTCACCGCGACGCGCTGGCGGCCAAGTGCGACGGGCTGACCGCCGAGCAGCTCGTGCTGCCCGCAGCGCCGCCATCAGACCTGTCGCTGCTCGGGCTGGTCCGGCACCTGACCGAGATGGAACATGCCTACCTCGTCTGCGCGCTGGCGGGCGGCGAGACTTTCAGCGAGGTGTACTGCACCGACGAGGCGCCCGACGGCGACATCGCGAATCTCACGCCCGACCAGGCCCCGGCGTCCCTGGCTCGCTGGCTGGACGAGCGGGCACGCGCCGATCAGCTTCTTTCCTCAACGGGACCGCTCGGCGCCATCGTCGCTGGCAACCGCTTCTCGGTTCGGTGGAACCTGATGAAAGTGATCGACGAGTACGCCAGGCACAACGGCCACGCCGACATCATCAGGCAGCTGATCGACGGCGCCACCGGTGAGTGAGATCCATGAGTGGAAAAACCTTTGACAGACTCAAGCAATACGGAATATGGTTGAGCTACTCAACCGTTGACATGGGCAAGGTTGACTAATCCGACGGTTGACCAGGTGCCCTGACCTCGCACCGAAGGGCCGAAGCAGGAGGCGACAATGAGCTGGTGTTCGGGCGGCGACAAGCTCGACCAGGACATCTTTGATGCCGTTACCGAGTTCATTGGCCAGCTGATGCGGCGCGGAGAGCAGGTCTCGCAGCGCTTCGACGTTCCCGTGTCAGCTATCAAGGCCCTTCGCCGGCTCGACACGCCGGTACCGATGAAGGACCTCGGTCAGAAGCTGCACTGCGACCCGTCCTTCGTCACCATGATCGCCGACACGCTCGAGCAGCGCGGCCTGGCCAAGCGCGAGCCGAATCCCGCCGACAGGCGGATCAAGAACCTCGCGCTCACGGACCGCGGCCTGGAGGTCAAGGCGGCCATGGAGCAGGAAACGCTCGGCCTGATGCCGTGGACGCACGCACTAGACCGCAGCGAGCGAGAGCAGTTCCTCGAACTCGTCCGCAAGATGTCCAAGGTTCTGGCAGCCGCACCGGTCACAGCGGCCGCCAGCACGCCCGAGAGGGAGGTGAAGGGCACCACGGGCGCTACCGCGCCGGTCGCTCACTAACCGGCCCGCGAGACTGACCTGCGCAACCTGGGCTGGCCCTCAGATCGAAACTGAGCGGGCCCTCCAGGACTAGCCAGCGATCACGACCCGCCGCGTAACTGTCCGGCGGCTCGCGCAAGTCAGATCCGCTCATCCCCTTCGTCCACCACGCCGGGCCCCTTGCCGGGGTCGCGGTGCGGGACCCGCACGCCCTAAGAAAGGTTAGGAGACCGCTGTGTCTGCGACGCATACGGTTACCGGCCGGGCATCCACACCCGGCTCGCCAGCCGCCGACGGGAATCGTCGCCTCGGCCTGGCTCTCTTCGTCATCGCCACCGCCCAGCTCATGGTCGTGCTCGACTCGGCCATCGTGAACGTCGCGCTGCCGCACATCCAGCGCGCGCTGGGCTTCACCGGCAGCGGCCTTGAGTGGGTCGTGACCGCCTATGCGGTCACCTTCGGCGGCCTGCTGCTGCTCGGCGGCCGCTCCGGAGACCTGCTCGGCCGGCGGAAGATCTTCATCGCCGGGCTGGTGCTGTTCTCGGTCGCCTCGCTGCTCGGCGGCTTCGCCACCTCGCAAGCCTGGCTGCTGGCCGCCAGAGCGGTCCAGGGTGTGGGCGGCGCGATGATCGCGCCGACTGCGCTCGCGCTGATCACCACCACATTCCCCGAGGGCTCGCAGCGCAACCGCGCGATGGGCGTCTACGCCGCGATGAGCGGCGGCGGAGCGGCGGTCGGCCTGGTCGCCGGCGGCCTGCTCACCACCTACCTGTCCTGGCGCTGGGTGATGTTCGTGAACGTGCCGATCGGCATCGTCACCGCCATCCTGGCCGGCTACGTGCTGACCGAGTCGACCCGGCGCCGCGGGCGCTTCGACCTGCCGGGGGCCATCACGAGCACGGCGGGTGTCGCGCTCCTGGTCTACGGGCTGTCGAACGCCAGCACCGACCAGCACGGCGTCTCGCACTGGACCGACGGCAAGGTGGTCGTCTCGCTCGCTGCCGCCGTGTTGCTGCTGGTCAGCTTCGTGCTCATCGAGTGGCGCAGCAGCCACGCCCTGATGCCGCTGCGCATCCTGGAGAACCGCAGCCGGACCGGCGCCTACCTGGTCATGCTGTGCCTGGCGACCGCCATGTTCGGGGTCTTCTTCTTCCTCACGATCTTCGTGCAGGAAGTGCTCGGGTACAGCGCACTGCGATCGGGCCTGGCGTTCCTGCCCTTCGCCGGGACCATCGTGCTGATGTCCGGGATCGTGTCCCAGGTCATCGGCCGGATCGGAGCACGGCCGCTGATGATCGCCGGAACCGCCATCGGCGCGGTCGGCTTCTACTGGTTCTCGCATCTGACCGTGCACAGCCAGTACGTCAGCGGCCTGCTCGGCCCGATGCTGGTCACGTCGTTCGGGTTCGGCCTGCTGTTCGTGCCGCTGTCCCTGGTCGCGCTTCACAAGGTGCGCGGCGAGGACTCCGGGGTGACGTCCAGCCTGCTCAACACCGGCCAGCAGGTCGGCGGCGCGATCGGGCTGGCCGCGCTCGGCACGGTCACCTGGACGGCGGTGTCGGACAGCGTCAAGCACCAGGTCGCCCAGGCGGCAGCGGTCGCCGGGCGGACCGGCCTGCACCTGCCGGCCGCGAAGTCCGGGGTGGTGCCGGCCGCGATCCTGCACCAGGCCCTAGCGGTCGGAATCTCCCGCGGCTTCCTGGTTGCCGCCGGGATCGTGGTGCTGGCCCTTATCGTGGTGCTCGTCTCGATCCGGCTGCGCCGCGAGGATCTCGCGGGCGCCGCGGCCATGCCGGTGCCAGCCACCGGCGGCGAGACGATCGAGGATCTCGACCTCGAGGACTCGCTGAGCCACTGAATTCCGGCCCTGCCGCGCGGTGCGTGCACTGCGCGGCAGGGCCATCTCACGGAGTCTGCTCGAAACCGACCTGATCCTCGGCGCGCCCGAAGCCGAGTGACTGGTAGAGCCGGAAGGCGTGATAACCGGGATCGGCCACGATGACGAGCCTGACCGCGCCCAGGTCGGTCAGGCCGTACGTGCCCGCCCGCCAGACCAGCAGCCCGGCGAGCCCCTGCCGCCTGAACTCCGGATGGGTCTCCACGTCCTGGTACCGGGCCAGCCCGTGCCCGGCGGGCACCAGGCCGAGCTGAGCCACCAGGCGGCCAGCGGCGAACGCTCCGAACCAGGCCGCCCGGCCGGTCTCGGTGAGCTGGCGGCGGACGGCCAGCTTGCGGGCGTCAAACTCCTGCTCGTCCGCCGAGACATCCGGGCCAGCCGCCGGCCTGGCGGCCGCGTCCGGCTCGAAGCACGCAAGCCGCAGGGCGGCCGACTGACGCCAGTCGTCGCCGGTGGCCAGCGGCCTGACCCGCACCGCCAGGCTCGGCTGGCGAGGCTGGATGACGGACGAGGCGGTCAGCACGACGTTGCGCTCGGCCCGGAAGCCGGCCGCCGCGAAGCCGGCCTCGCCGACGGCGGCCGCGTCAGTAACGTCGACACCGAACGTGCGGTGCCTGGCGGCGGGGAACAGCGCGGCGAACCTGGCCAGCCAGCGGTCAGCCTCGCCCGCTCGCGGCGGCTCCGCCAGCAGGATGAAGTTGCCCCACCAGTAGCCAGGATTCCGCTCGGTCCGAACCACGATGTGATCGCCGCAGTCGGTGATCTGGCTGCCTTCTGTCCGGCGGATAGCGAGGTCGGTCTGATAACCGAGGGAGACCACGTCCATCGGACCATTGTGGCCGCCTGCAGTGCGCCGGCGGCGCTCGCCTACGGTGGAATCGTGCGAGCCGTACCGTGGTGGGGCGTGTTCGCTTCGGCTACGGCTCCCGTTCTGCTGATCGGCGGGTGGGCGGCCGCCGACGCGCTGCAGCCCCCGTCCTTCGATCCGGTCAGGCAGAGCATCAGCTCGCTGGCGCGCGCTGGTGCTACTGACCCGTGGGTCATGACGGCGGGATTCGTCCTGGTGGCGGCGTGCTACATCGCCACCGGGCTGGCCCTGCGGCCCGCTGCCTCAGCCGGGCGGCTCGTCCTGGTGGCGGGCGGCCTGGCCGGCGTGCTGGTCGCGGCCAACCCCGAGGCAGGCGCCGGCGGATTCTCGTTCGCGCACGCGCTCTGGGCCGGGGCCGGCTTCACGTTCCTCACCGCCTGGCCGCTGGCGGCCCGACGGCCGGATCCCTCAGCTCCCTGGGGCCTGCGGCCGGCCGCCGCGGCCGGCGCTGCCTCGGTCATCGCCGCGCTGCTGGCCTGGTTCGTGGTCGAGCTGGTGACCGGCGGCGGCCAGCTTGGCCTGTCCGAGCGGGTGCTCGGCTGTGCGCAGGTCACCTGGCCGCTGCTCGTGGTGCTGTCCTGCCGGATCGCCAGCCCCCGGTTGGCTCGCACGCCCCAGCGCTGAAGCCAGCAGCTCGCCGGCCAGTCGACGCCGATGCGCCGCACCGGCCGCGCGTCCGAGCCGATGGCCGCGCCTGCCGGGCACTGCCGGCCGGTGCCCGGCTAGCTCCCGGTACCGATGCGTTCGACCAGGGACCGCAGGAGCTGCCACGATGCCTCGTCGTCGGCGGATCCCCGGTGCGGCCGGCGGAACCTGCTGGCGTCGACCGCGATATCAGCAAGATCCCAGCGGATCCGGTAGAGCTCAAGCAGCGGCGCCAGCAGCCGGACGCCGGTCGCGTCGCCGTAGCGGGCGAGCAGGGATCCGTCTCCCGGGTCAAGGCTCCACAGGTCGCGTTCGGGCGGGGCGACCAGGGCGGTGTCCCAGTCGATCAGCCGCCAGCCAACAGGCGTCAGCATCGTGTTGCCGGGATGCGGCTCGCCGTGGGTGAGCACGGCCCGTGCTGGCCGGGACCTGGATTGCGCAGCCAGGTCGTCGTAGCGGGCGAGCAGCCGCCGGATCGGGGCCCGGTTCGCAGCGAGCAGCGAGGCCGCCGGCCGGGTGTAGGGACCGGCCTGGCCAGCCTCGTGCGGAGCACCGCTGTCGATGGCGACCTCGAGCTCGTCGCGGTGCGGAATCGTACAGTCGTCGGTCATGGCCCGTCGCCGGGTGCCGGTCGGTGCGGTGTGGAGGGCAATGAGGAGATCCAGCACCGCGTCCAGGTGCGCGGGGCTGGAGAACTCGCCCCAGGAGAAGCTGCGGCCCGCCACGAACGGGTAGACAGCGAGGCCGAATGCCGCCGCCACCCGCACTAGCGGCTCGCCGTCGGCCGCCGGCAGCGAAGCGACGACGAACGAGAGGCCGCTGGCCCGGAGGTCGGCGGCCGCGGCTAGCGCGGCGCGCAGCCGCCCGAATGCGGTGTCGAGCGACTCAGTCAGCACGAGCCGCTTGTTGTGCAGCTCGTCCGCGGTGACGAACCAGCGGGAACCGCCGGAGTCCGCGACCTCCCAGTGATGGCTGCCGAATCCGACCGGTCGGTAGGTGATCGAGGACGCCGCCACGTGCCAGTGGCGTTCCAGCGCCGCGCCGAGCAGCTGCACGCTGAGGCCGTCCGGCGGTGTCAGCATCCGACCACGCTAACGACGGCGGCCAGCCCCGCCAACCAAATTACGGCTCCCTTAGTCAGGGCCAGTCCCACCGCAGGTCCGCCCCAGCCCGGGAATATCGCGGCTTCAGTCTATCTCTCGCTGGGCAAACTTTCCCTCCCGGCCGACCCGCCTTTGTTAAGTATGGCCGAATTATTCTTGTATCTCGATTGCTCGCTGATGTTAGGCTCAGGTGCGCTCAGAATAAGCCGAGGTGTGACCATGACCGTAGCGCGGGAAGTGATAACAACCCTCATCTCGTCGGTAGTCATTCCGTTCGGCTTGTTTATAACGCTACTGATAGTTCGGGTTATTTCTCGGCTATGGTACGTCTGTCTGAACAGGCGGCCCCTTCCGGTCGTTATCAATGACATCAACCTCCGCCGTGAGGCGCTCGTCGCCGGCAACCCCATCGCCGATCAGCCACGGCGCGCTGAGCGCCTGCTGACGATGCCCGGCCTGCTGAGAGATTATGTCGCAGCTGACCCGCCGCTCTCCCGTCAGCTCGCTCCCGGCGCAGCCGTGGCCGTTTCACCCGACATCCTGTCGGCTGCACCCGGCACGATGCAGTCCGGCTGGTCCGGTGCGCTGCTCACCCTCGTGCTGCCGCAGAAGCAGGCTGCCTACAACATCTTTGTCACCCCGCATCTTGACGCCAGCAGTCCGTTCAGCGCCAATGTGCAGGTGGTGAAGACCCCGCAGCAGTGGATCGTGGCCTCGAAGACTTTCACGGCGCGCACGCTCCCCGAACTCGTCCTCCTGGCCGGGGGATTCTGCATGGAGTCCGTGCAGTTGCAGCCTGGGTTCCTGCGCCGGACGCCGCGGTGGGAGCAGTGGGGCAGCCGCGGCGGATATAGCCTTTTCCGTCAGGCACTGCGCTGCCAGGAGAGCGGCGACATCGAGGCTGCCCAGCAGAACTATGAGCTTGCCAGCAGAATGGCGCCAGGCAACATCACCCTCGGCGTGCATAGGGCTAGCATGTACGAGTTCCAGGGCCGTTATTCGCAGGCGACGCAGCTCTACGATGCGCTGCACCGGCTGTGGCAGAAGAATATCGAAGTAGCTTATCGCGCCGCCGCGGTGAGAGTTGATCTAGTCCAGGACCTTCTAAAGGACCACGTCCTGGCGTTTATCGGCCCCGGCGCAAGCCCCGGCGCGTCTGGACCGGCTGAGCCGCAGAATGATAAATCTGGGGAAAGCGAGATAATCACCCTGGCGGAGGCCCTCCGCCTGCTAGCCGAAGCGGACCACCTGTCCGTTGTAACGCATGATGATCTTCGCTTTCGCAGGCTGGTGCTGCAATGGCTAAGTACCCGGCTGCCGAGGCAGCGAGATATCGGCGAGCGCAGATACTGGATGTCCTGGCTGCGCCGGGATAATTCCGGCCAGCCACTGGGCCTGCTGCGCCGGAGCAAGCGGCGGGAGTACCTCAAGACCGTCCAGGTCGCGCGCGAGGCCAACAAATTGCTCAGGTTCGTTATCCAGACCCAGATCCGATCCCGCGCCGCCAGCAGTCAGATCAACGCTCAGGCTGGCACGGACACCTTCGACATAGATGCTTCGGTCCGTTCGGTACTGGCCCTGATCAAGAAGAAGCGGGCCGGGTGGCTCGCACACTGGGAAGCCGCATGCTACTTCTCGCGCGCGGCCATGGCCGCGGATCTGGCCAGTCCGAGAAACTGGCGGAAGATCGAGCGCCAGTGGCGCCGGAACGGGTCTCTCGGCTTCCCGGCCACGGCGGGAAGCCAGTCAGCGAACTGGCGGGCATGCTGCGAGGGCATCGCGATCGGAGAGATCGGGCGTGTGCTGCGGAATCCGTGCAATCAGCTGAATCCCGAACTGCTGCAGACGGATCCTGACATGAAGCGATTGCACTTCGCGCTCGGAGATGAGATGGTCCGGGCCCTGATCGGGCCGATGCCTGACCATGGGCCGCCGACGGGCAAGGAGCCGGTCAGGGGCCGGGAGCCGCTCAGGGGCCACGTGCCGATCCAGGGAATGTGAGTGGCCGCGTCCGCAGCACGAACTGCGGCATGTTCAGCGCAAGCGGGTCAGGAGATCGCCGTAAGCCTCGACATAGCGGCTCACGTCGGCGCTGGTCGCTGGCACCGGGACGGTCGGCCCCGCACCGGGCAGCGCCTCCCAGACACCCCGGTTGGCGAGCCAGATCCGGATCAGCCGGGTCAGCTCACCGTCGGTCTGCGCGTTCGCCTCGGCTCCGGTCCGCGGCACCGGCCCGTACCACTGGCCTGACCGCGGCCCCAGCCTGATGACGGTCCACGGCAGGCCGGCCGAGGCGATGGCCTGCTCGATCCCGTCGGCCAGCTCGCCGCCGAGTTCGCTGGTGTGCGCGTAGGCGGCCGGGACAAGAACCTCCGTCAGTGCCGCCCTGGCCGCGGCCGCCGACAGCGGATTGCCGAACAAGGTACCGCCGGTCGCGACCTTGCGGTCCGCATCGAGCTGGTCGCCTAGTTCCGCGGTGACTCCGTAGGCGCCCATCGGCAGGCCGCCGGCGACCGCCTTGCCGATCGTCACCATGTCCGGGCTCAGCTGCCACATCGCGGTCGCCCCGCCGGGCCCGACGACATGAGTATGGGTTTCGTCGATGGCCAGCAGAGTCCCGTGCTGGCTGGTCAGGGCGCGCATCGCCTCGTGCCAGCCGGGCTCGGGCAGCAGCAGGTGGATGCTGTTGGTCATGGCCGGCTCGGTCAGGACGAGCGCTACGTCGCCCGGCTCGAGCGCGGCCTGGAGCGAGTCCGCGTCGTTGAACTGCGCGATCCTGACCCGGCCGGTCACGCCCTTGGACAAGCCGCGCTGAAGGGCAGCGACCTGGCCGGCCTCCAGGTCAACCAGATTCTCCTCGAAGTGACCGTGGTAGTGGCCCTGGAACAGCAGGATAACATCACGCCCGGTAACGGCCCTGGCCAGCCTGATGGCCTCGGTGTTGGCCTGGGTGGCGGACAGCGTGAACTGCCACTGCGGAACGGGATAGCGCCCGGCGAGTTCCTCGGCGACCTGCACCGAGGCCTCGGTCGGCAGCAGGAACTGGGTCGACCTCGCCACTTGCGCCTGAACCGCGGCGACGATTGCCGGGTGCGCGTGCCCGCAGAACATCG
Source organism: Streptosporangiales bacterium (assembly GCA_017882645.1). Lineage (GTDB taxonomy): Bacteria > Actinomycetota > Actinomycetes > Streptosporangiales > Streptosporangiaceae > Chersky-822. Next base: position 11,353 of record JADGPC010000058.1, read on the forward strand.
CCATGTCCGAGGCGTTGAAGTCAACGTAGCGAAATCCGTCGATATCGGTAAATTCAGGGCCGTGGCCGTAGTCGATGTAGACCGGCTGGTCGTTGTCGGAGACCATCCATGCCATCGGCACGCCGTTCGGCATGTGCGCGCGCGCACGCCTGATCATCGCCAGCGACCGCGGCCGCGACTCCCGGAACCGGGCCAGCTCCGATGCGTGCAGGTCGACGATCCGCCGGCGGTCAAGATCACCCAGGGCAGCCATCCTCCGATGCTAGTCCCGGGCGCACGGCCGTCCCGAACACGACGTCCGTTTGCATCATTCTGGCAGGGTGGTGGCCATGCCCATTTTCGTTCTCATTCACAGCCCGTCGGTGGGGCCCGCCACCTGGCATCCGGTCGCGGACCGGCTGCGTGACGAGGGCCACGAGGTAGCAGTGCCGTCGCTGCTCTCGGTGGGTGCCGGCGGCGCTCCGTTCTGGCCCCGGGTCAGCTCCGCCGTGCACGCGGGACTGGCCGGCACTGATCCTTCCGAGCCTGTGGTGCTGGTACCGCACAGCAACGCCGGCCTGTTCGTGCCGGTGATCATGCGGAATCTTCAGCAGCCGGTTGCATGCTCCGTCTTCGCCGACGCGGCCGTTCCTGAGCGAAGCGGCTCGACGCCGGTGGTAGGCGAGGACTTCCTGCCCTTCCTGCGCGGCCTGGCGGACGACGATGGCCTGCTGCCGCGGTGGACCGACTGGTGGGATGCCGAAGACGTCATCCCGATGCTCCCCGACCCCGAGGTCCGCGAGGCCATCATCGGCGAGCAGCCGAGGCTGCCGCTGCAGTACTACCTGGACCGCGTGCCAGCGCCGGCCGGCTGGGACGACCATCGCTGCGGATACCTGCTCTTCAGCGAGGGTTACCAGGGACTGGCGGACGAGGCGCGCCGCCGGGGCTGGCCGGTGCGGGTCACGCCCGGCGAGCATCTGCACCAGGTTGTCGACCCGGATGCGGTGACGCGAGCGCTGATCGACCTGGCCAGCGCGGCGGACTGACCTGGGCCGGCGGACTGATCCCGGCGCGGCGGAAGGGCGGCGGAAGGGCGGCCCCGTGCTCAGGCCGCCGCGTCCGGCCATAGCCGGATCAGCTGAGCGGGACTGATGTTGCCGCCGCTGCAGATGATCGCCACCCGGCGGCCGGCGAACCGGGCCGGGTCGGCGAGCACGGCGGCCAGTGCGGCCGCGCCTGACGGCTCGACCAGGTTGCGCGTCTTCTCGATCATCGTCCGGGTCGCGCTCCGCAGGGCATCCTCCGAGACCAGGACGAAGTCGTCGAGCAGCCGCCACAAGATCTGCTGCGGCAGGCTGAACGCGGTCCTGGTCGCCAGCCCCTCAGCGAACGTGCTGGTCGTGTCCGTGACCAGGGCATGCGCCAGCCACGACCGGTACGCGGCGGGCGCGGCCTCGGCCTGGACCCCGATGACCTCGATCGACGGCCGGACCGCCTTGGCGACCGTGCACGTGCCCGCCGCGCCGCTGCCGCCGCCGACCGGGACCACGATGACCTCGACGTCCGGCTGGGATTCGAGGATCTCGAGCGCATA
>JADGPC010000406.1 GCA_017882645.1 Streptosporangiales bacterium
AGGTGGCCGGAGTACCGCTCAACGTGGAGGAGGTAGCGCTGGACAAGCCCGATGACGTCAACGTCATCGTCGGCCAGGCGCACTTCATCAAGACCGTCGAGGATCTGCACGAGGCACTGGTGGGCGTGAGCCCGGCGCTGAGATTCGGAGTCGCGTTCTGCGAGGCCTCTGGCGACCGTCTGGTCCGCAGATCCGGGAACGACGATGAGCTCACGGCACTGGCTGTGGCCGGCGCGCTGGCGATCGCGGCTGGCCACTCGTTCGTGATCATGCTGCGCGAAGGATTCCCGGTGAACGTGCTGAACCCGGTCAAGGCCGTGCCTGAGGTCTGCACGATCTTCTGCGCGACCGCCAACCCGGTCGACGTTCTGGTCGCGGTCACCGGCCGCGGCCGGGGAGTCATTGGTGTAATCGACGGCTCGCCCCCCGTCGGTGTGGAGACGCAGGCCGACGCGGTAACCAGGCACCGCCTGCTCCGCGATATCGGCTACAAGCTGTGATGAACGCTGGCCCGGCGGCGGGGCAGGACGGGTCACTCCCGTCCGGCCGCCGCCGGGCAGAGGGCGGCCACGGTCATTTCCGCGCTGCACGCCTCCTGTGGTGCTCGACGACCGTGTCAGCGGACGGGAAGAAAACGCTCTCGTGGCCGTCCCGCCACCGGACCAGGTACGGCGGGCTGCCCTGGTCGCCGTGGACTTCGATGATCTCGCCATGACGGTCCTCGTCGCCTTGACGCCGACCCTTGACCGTCAGCTCGTCTCCGATCGCTGCTTTCATGGCTCTCCTTCCCCTGCCGGTACCTACCCGGTTAGTCCGGGCGCAGTCCGTTCGATCATGCTTGCGTGACCCTCCGCCGCAGACCAGGGCCGAAGGTCCGCACTGCTCAGGACGCCTCCCAGGCTGCAGATTCTGCTCAGGCCAAGGACTTTCGTCTCTGTTAGGGAGTGATGGCAGGGATTACACCGGAAGTGTTGCTGGCGATCCGGGAGGTCCTGCCGTGGACACAGCCCCGATACCGAAGTCTCCGCCCCCGGGCGGGACTACCTTCAACCTCACCGATTACGACGCGGCGGTGCGGGATTTCTCCTGGGCGGCGGCCAGAGCCCGGCTCGACGGACTGCCGGGCGGCCGCGGCCTGAACATCGCGCACGAGGCCGTGGACCGGCATGCCAGCGGGCCGCGCGCCGGTCACGTCGCGCTGCGCTGCGTCGCCAAGGACGGAACCAGGACCGAGCTGACCTACGCGGACTTGCAGGCGGAAACCAACCGGTTCGCCAACCTGCTCGGCGTGCTCGGCGTGGGCAAGGGTGACCGGGTTTTCTCGCTGCTCGGCCGGATGCCGGAGCTGTACATCGCGGCTCTGGGCACGCTGAAGAACACGAGCGTGTTCTCGCCGCTCTTTTCGGCCTTCGGCCCCGAGCCGATCAGGGACCGGCTGCGGATGGGGGATGCCAAGGCGCTGGTCACCACGAGGGAACTGTACGAGCGCAGGATCGCGCCGATCAGAGCCAGCCTGCCCGGCCTGGAGCACGTGCTGATCGTCGGCGATGCCACGGCGGACGGGACGACCGGCCTGGCCGGGGCGATGGCCGGGTCGAGCCCGGAGTTCGACATCCCGGCCACCGGCCCGGAGGACATGGCGCTGCTGCACTTCACCAGCGGCACGACCGGCAAGCCCAAGGGCGCGGTGCACGTGCACCAGGCCGTCGTCGCCCACCACGCCACCTCGGCCTTCGCGCTTGACCTGCAGCCGGATGACGTGTTCTGGTGCACGGCCGATCCCGGCTGGGTCACCGGTACCTCCTACGGCATCATCGCGCCGCTCACGCACGGCCTGACGATGATCAGCGACGCCGGCGACTTCGAGGCGAAGCGCTGGTACCAGATGCTGGCCGACGAGAGGGTGAGTGTCTGGTACACGGCGCCGACCGCGATCAGGATGCTGATGCGCTACGGGCCCGAACTCGCCGCCGGTTACGACCTGTCCGCGCTCCGGTTCATCGCCAGCGTGGGGGAGCCGCTCAACCCCGAGGCCGTGGTCTGGGGCCAGCAGGCGCTCGGCCTGCCCATCCACGACAACTGGTGGCAGACCGAGACCGGGGCGATCATGATCAGCAATTTCGCGGCCATGGAGATCAGGCCAGGCTCGATGGGCCGGCCGCTGCCCGGCGTCACCGCCGGCCTGCTCGAGCAGGGCAAGGACGGGCGGGCGAGGGTCAGTGACGGCAAGGTGACCGAGGTCACCAGGGCGGGCGCCGAGGGCGAGCTCGCGCTGCGGCCTGGCTGGCCGTCGATGTTCCGCGGTTACCTGCACGCCGGCGATCGGTACGCGGAGGCCTTCGCCGACGGCTGGTACCTGTCCGGTGACATCGCCCGCCGCGACGAGGACGGCTACTACTGGTTCATCGCCCGCGCCGACGATGTGATCAAGTCCGCTGGCCACCTGATCGGGCCGTTCGAGGTGGAGAGCGTGCTGATGGAGCATCCGGCGGTCGCCCAGGCCGGCGTGATCGGCAAGCCTGACCCGGTGGCCGGCGAGCTCGTCAAGGCGTTCGTCGAGCTCAAGCCGGGCCATGAGCCGAGTGAGGAGCTCAGGCGCGACATCATCGCGTTCGGCCGGCGCAGGCTCGCCGCGCTCGCGCCCAAGGAGGTCGAGTTCGACCAGCACCTGCCGCTGACCCAGAGCGGGAAGGTGATGCGCAGGCTCCTGAAGGCCCGTGAGCTGGGACTGGAGACCGGTGACACATCGACACTCGGGAGCACGCCATGACAACATCGGTCAGGCCGGCCACTCACGCAGACGCCGCGCACCGGCTCGATCTGCTCCGCCAGATGCTGTTCATCAGGCGGTTCGAGGAGAAATGCGTCGAACTCTACAGCGGCGGTGAGATCCGCGGCTTCGTCCACCTCTACATCGGCGAGGAGGCCGTGGCCGTCGGCGTCAATTCTGCGCTCACGCCGGAGGACAACATCGTCTCCACGTACCGTGAGCACGGCCACGCGCTCGTGCGCGGGGTGCCGCTCGACTCGGTGATGGCCGAGATGTACGGCAAGATCACTGGCTGCAGCCACGGCCGCGGCGGTTCGATGCACCTGTTCGACACCTCGCGGCGGTTTTACGGCGGGAACGCCATCGTGGGCGGCGGCCTGCCGCTGGCCGTCGGGATCGCGCTGGCGGACAAGATGCGGGGCGAGTCGCGGGTCACCGCCTGCTTCTTCGGCGACGGTGCTGTCGCTGAGGGGGAGTTCCACGAGTGCATGAACCTCGCCGCGCTCTGGGAGCTGCCCGTCCTGTTCTGCTGCGAGAACAACGGGTACGCGATGGGCACGGCCATCGCCCGCGCGCAGGCTCAGACGGACCTGGCCGTGCGGGCCAGCGGCTACGGGATGCCCGCCTGGCCGGTGGACGGGATGGACGTGCTCGCGGTGGAGCGCGCGGCCGGGCTGGCCGCCGAGGCGGTCCGCTCCGGCGGCGGCCCGCACTTCCTTGAGCTTCGTACGTACCGCTTCCGCGCGCATTCCATGTACGACCCTGAGCTTTACCGGAACAAGGACGAGGTCGAACTGTGGAAGGAGCGCGACCCGATTGCCGCGCTGACCGACCAGCTGCGCGCGGCCGGTGAGCTCACCGAGAGCGACCTGGCATCGGTCGAGGACGAGCTGGCCACGGCGATCACTGAGTCGGTCGCCGCCGCCCGGAGCGCTCCCGCCGAGGACGTCACGACCCTGGAGAAATTCGTCTATACCCCGAGGCAGCCATGACCGTCACCGAGGCTGGGCAGATCCAGACCACCTACCGGGAGGCGATGCGCGCCGCGATCCGGGACGCGATGCAGCGCGACGACCGGGTCTTCCTGATGGGCGAGGACGTCGGCAGCTACGGCGGCTGCTTCGCGGTCAGCATGGGCCTGCTCGCCGAGTTCGGGCCGGAGCGGATCAGGGACACGCCGCTGTCGGAATCCGCGTTTGTCGGGGCCGGCATCGGAGCGGCCATGGCGGGGATGCGGCCGATCGTCGAGATCATGACGGTCAACTTCAGCCTGCTGGCCCTGGACCAGATCCTGAACAATGCCGCGACGCTGCTGCACATGTCAGGCGGCCAGGTGGGCGTCCCGCTGGTGATCAGGATGACCACGGGTGCAGGGCGTCAGGTAGCGGCACAGCACTCGCACAGCCTGGAAGGCTGGTACACGCACATTCCCGGCCTCCGCGTGGTCACCCCGGCGACGCTGGCCGACGCCCGCGGCATGCTGTGGACGGCGCTGCAGGACCCTGACCCGGTCCTGATTTTCGAGCACGGCTCGCTGTACAACGTAAAGGGCATGCTGGCCGCTGACGCGGGGCCGGTCGACATCGATCTGGCCGCGATCAGGCGGCCGGGCAGTGACGTCAGCCTGATCGCCTACGGCGGGACGCTGGGCAAGGCGCTGTCGGCGGCTGAGGTTCTCGCGGAGGACGGCATCGAGGCCGAGGTGATCGACCTGCGCACGCTCAGGCCGCTCGATGACGCCGCCATCATCGGCTCGGTGGCCAGGACGCACCGGGCCGTGATCGTCGACGAGGGCTGGCGTTCCGGCAGCCTGGCCGCCGAGATCAGCGCCCGGATCATGGAGCAGGCCTTCTTCGACCTCGACGCGCCGGTCCAGCGGGTCTGCAGCGTCGAGGTTCCCATGCCGTACCCGCGGCACCTGGAGGAGGCGGCCCTGCCGCAGGTCGACGGCGTGGTCGCCGCGGTGCGCACGGTGGTGGGTTAGATGGCCGACTTCCTGATGCCGGCGCTCGGCGCCGACATGGACGAGGGAACCCTGCTTGAGTGGCTGGTCAAGCCCGGCGACGAGGTGCGCAAGGGCGAGGTCATCGCGGTAGTGGACACGGACAAGGCGGCGATCGAGGTCGAGTCGTTCGCGGCGGGAAGCATCGAGCGGCTGATCGTGAACCCGGGCGAGACCGTCCCGGTCGGAACCCTGCTGGCCACGATCGCCGAGCACGCGGCCGGCGAGATCGCGCCCGAGGCGCCGCCGGCGTCAGCCGCGGAGAAGGCGCCGGTCGCGAAGAAGAAGAGCGCGGCCGGGAAGCCTGCCGCGAAGAAGCGTCCGGCGCCGGCGAAACGTGCGACCGAGCCGCCGCACCTGGAGACCAGCTCTCCGCTGATCAGGCATCTTGCCGAGGAACTAGGCGTCGAGCTTGACCGGGTGCACGGGACCGGGCCTGGCGGCGCGATCACCCGCGCCGACGTGACCGCCGCGGCCAGCGCGGCAGCTCAGCCGCAGCCCGAGCAGCCGACGCGGCCACGCCCGGCGGCCGCTCCTCCGGCTCGCCAGCGGGTGACGCCGATCGCCAGGCGGCTCGCGGCCGAACTCGGCGTGGACCTGTCGGGCGTGACCGGGACCGGGCCGGGCGGCACGGTTCGCGAGGCCGATGTGCGGCAGGCGGCAGCGGTCCCGGCCGCGGCAGGCACCGGGACAGCGGGAGCCGCCCGCGGTGCGGGTGCGGATGGCCCGGCAGCCTCGTCCGCGCAGGCGCGGCTGCTCGCGATGCGGCAGGTGACCGCGCGGCTGATGGCCAGGTCGAAGCGGGAGATACCGCACTATTACCTGAGCGAAACCATCGACCTGACCAGGGCGATGGCCTGGATGCACGACCGCAACCGCGAGCTTGAGGTGACCGAGCGAATCGTGCCTGCCGCGCTGCTGCTGAAGGCCGCCGCGGTGGCCGCGCTCCGGGTACCCGCGCTGAACGGGTTCTGGGTCGACGACCGGTTCTGGCCAGGCGAGGGAGTTCATCTCGGGGTCGCGATCTCGCTGCGCGGCGGCGGCCTGGTTACCCCGGCCATCCGCGCCGCCGCCGACCTTCCGCCGCTTGAGCTGATGAGCAGGCTGCGCGATCTGGTCACCAGGGCGAGGACTGGCAGGCTGCGCGGGTCGGAGCTGACCGATGCCACGATCACCGTCACCAACCTCGGCGACCAGGGCGTCGAGCTTGTCTACGGAGTGATCTACCCGCCGCAGGTGGCCCTGGTCGGGCTCGGCAAGGTCGTCGAGCGGCCGGTGGCCGTGGACGGCATGGTCGGAGCGCGACCGGTCGTGACAGCCACGCTCGCCGCCGATCACCGGGCCACCGACGGTTACACCGGGGCTCGATTTCTCAGCACGATGTCTGAACTGCTGCAACGGCCGGAGGAAATGTGAACATTCAGCAGGCTACGGAGGCCATCGAAGAGGTGCTTGGCCAGGTCGCCCCTGATGCCGACCTGACCGCGCTGTCGCCTGACGCCGACCTTCGCGACTCACTCGAACTCGACTCGCTCGACTTCCTCAGCTTCATCGAGGGGCTCAGCAAGCGCGTGGGCGAGCGCATCGACGAGGATGATTACCAGAAGCTGGCGACGCTCGCCAGCGCCAGCGCGTTCATCGCCGGACGCGGTTAACCAGCGGGCCGGCCGAGCCGCGGTCCGCACAGAGTCCGACGGAGGTACGGTTGCCACAGCTTGGTGACTTCCTCAACCGGTTCAGGCCTGCGGGCGCTCCTGGCGCGGCCAGCCGGGCCGGCGTTCCGGCCGACCGGGCCGCCGAGCTGTCGGCCGAGCTGGATCCGGTGCTCGCGCTGCTCGCCGCGGCGGACGCGGAATGCGCGCGACTGGTCGCCGCGGCGGAGCAGGAGGCCGCCAGGCTCGCCGCGCAGGGACGAGACCAGGCCGCGAGCATCGCGGCCGAGGCCGTCCAGCGAGCCGAGGAGGCCCGCG
>JADGPC010000407.1 GCA_017882645.1 Streptosporangiales bacterium
CACGGTGTCCAAACCGTCGGCTTTCGAGGCCTACCTAAGAAGTAGAAGCGGCAGCTGACCTGTGAGATTCACATTGGTGGCAGGTGTTGGGTTCGAACCAACGTAGGCTGAGCCGACGGTTTTACAGACCGCTCCCTTTGGCCACTCGGGCAACCTGCCGTTACGCCGTCCGCAAAGACGGCACGTTGAAGGATAGCGGAACCTACCCGATGCGTCAGCACCCGGGCGTCTAACCTTGATCCCGTGGCAGCAGAATCTTCCTTCGACGTCGTGTCGAAGATCAACCGTCAGGAAGTCGACAACGCGCTGAACCAGGCAGCCAAGGAGGTCAGCACCAGGTTTGACTTCCGCGGCGTCGGTGCGTCCATCGCCTGGTCCGGGGACAAGGCCGTGGAAATCCGGGCTAACAGCGAGGAGCGGGCGAACGCCGTTCTTGATCTGTTCAAGGACAAGCTGATCAGGCGGGGCGTCTCGCTCAAGGTCCTGGACGCGGGCGACCCCAAGCTGTCGGGCAAGGAGTACCGCCTCCTGACCAGCCTCAAAGAGGGCATCTCGCAGGAGGACGCGAAGAAGATCTCGAAGATCATCCGCGATGAGGGCCCCAGGGGCGTCCGGGCGCAGATCCAGGGCGACGAGCTCAGGGTCTCGTCCAAGAAGAAGGACGAACTGCAGGACATCCAGAGCCTGCTCAAGGGCAAGGAACTCGACGTCGCCCTGCAGTTCGTCAACTACCGGTAGCCCGGGTCGGACCGCTAGGCCTCGGCCGGCGTGATCAGCCCGTAGTCGCCGTCGTAGCGGTGGTAGATGAGGTTCCCGCGCCCCGTCTGCGTGTCCACGAAGAACAGGAACGGCTGGCCGAACGCCTCCAGCCGGGTCTCGGCCTCGGCCACGTCGAGCTTCGGCGCGGAGACCTCGCTGACCGTGAAGTCGCTGTCCATCAGCTCGAGCCGGTCAGGCTTCGGGTGCGCCTGGGCCATCCGGTACCCGTGATCGCTCCGGTAGACGACGCTGTCCTGGCTGGTCGAGAGCTCGGTGAACAGGTGGAAGTCGTAGTCGAGCAGTTCCATGTCGGCGGCCGCCTCGTCCGGCGTCATCCTGGCCAGGCCGTATGACTTGTGCCTGACCACGCCTCGCTCGTCGATCGGGCGCGGGAAGTAGGGCAGCCGCTGGGCGTGCACGCTGTCGTGCCGCCATTCGCCCGGCTCGGAGACGGGCTGGCTGCCGCGCAGCCTGGCCCAGTTCCGCGCCGCCCGCTCCAGCTGGATCCTGAGCTTGTCCGACAGCATCTCGATCGCGTCCCGCATGGTCGCGGCGGCCGCCTGGGCCCGGACCGGCCGGCCGTTCAGGTCGATGTTGGCCTGCGCGATGGCCGGCCGCTCGACCGCCGGATCGGCTGCCATCGTCAGCTTGACCCGGGCGAACAGCACCGGCTCGGCCGCGAGCCGCAGGACCGCACGCACTCGCATGACGGCCAGGTCTATCGCGTCCTCGGGCACCGCACCCTGGGCGTTGGTCTGAACTTGCAGGGTCTGCGTGTCAGCCATCGCGACCACCTCCCGTTGACTTCCTCTATTCGCTCGCGTCACACAGGTACCGCTCAAGAGGCGAAGGTCCCAGCCGTCCGGTCGCTTCGTCCCCCGGCACTGCCGCCACGTCAGGACCCACGTCAGGCCCTCGGTCAGGTAATCCCCGCGGCGATCCTGGGTATGTCTCACAGTGATCAAAGACCGTCCTGAAGATCGCTTGCGGTAGGGGTAGCTGGTGCGATTCATGGACCGGACCGATGCCGGGCGACACCTGGCCAGGTCGCTCGAGCGCCTGCGCGGCAGCGATGTGGTCGTGCTCGGCCTGCCCCGGGGCGGCGTCCCGGTCGCGTTCGAGGTCGCCAGGGCACTGGGCGCGCCGCTCGACGTCATCGTGGTGCGCAAGCTAGGAGTCCCCTACCAGCCAGAACTCGCGATGGGCGCGATCGGCGAAGGCGGGATCAGGGTCAGCAACGACGAGGTGATCCGCCGGGGCGGCATCACCGCGCAGGAAATCGCCGCCGTGGAGAAACGCGAGCGGGCCGACCTCGACCAGCAGGCCGGCACCTTCCGGGCGGGCCGGCCGCACGTCGATCTCGCCGGGCGCACCGCGGTCGTCGTCGACGACGGGATCGCGACCGGCTCGACCGCCAGGGCCGCCTGCCAGGTGGCCAGGCAGATGGGCGCCAAAGAGATCGTCCTCGCGGTGCCGGTCGGCGCCCCCGAGTCGATCGAGTCGCTGCGGAATGTCTGCGACGAGGTCGTCTGCCTCTATTCTCCGGATTTCTTCATCGCGGTCGGCACGTTCTATGACGACTTCCGGCACATATCAGACCGCGAGGTCATCGACCTGCTCGCGCGGGCGTTCGATGCCGTGCAGCTGGCCGCCGCGACGAGCACGGCCACCCCCCGTGGCCGCCCGGCAGCCCGGGGCGACACGCCGGAGGCAGGCAGCGAGCCGGCGCCAGACCAGGAAGAACAAGGGCACAGGTTCGCAACGAGGAGCTCGCCGGAGACCGCCGGCCCGCCGCAGCGCGACGAGCCAGTGGAACTGCACGTCGCCGACGGGACGATCACCCTGGCCGGCCATCTCACCCTGCCGGCGAACGCCATCGGCACCGTCGTCTTCGTGCACGGCAGCGGCAGCAGCAGGCACAGCCCGCGGAACCGGTTCGTGGCCGGGCGGCTGAACGAGGCCGGCCTCGGCACGCTGCTGTTCGACCTGCTCACGCCCGACGAGGAACTCAACCGGGCCAACGTGTTCGACATCCAGGCGCTCGCTGCCCGGCTGGCCGACGTCACCAGCTGGCTGCGCGAGCAGCCGGGCGAACTGCACAAGGCACTCGGCTACTTCGGCGCCAGCACCGGGGCCGCCGCGGCGCTCTGGGCGGCCGCCGAGCACGAGGCGCACATCGACGCGGTGGTCTGCCGGGGCGGCCGGCCGGACCTCGCCGAGACCAGGCTGGCCGAGGTGCGCTCGCCTACCCTGCTCATCGTGGGCAGCCGCGACGAGATCGTGCTCGGCCTGAACAGGCAGGCCCAGCAGCAGATGGTGTGCGAGACCCGGCTGGGCATCGTCCCCGGCGCCACCCACCTGTTCGAGGAACCCGGCGCGCTGCAGACCGTAACCCGGCTCGCCCGCGACTGGTTCACCGGTCACTTCGGGCCGCCGGCCTAGACTCGGGCAGGTGACGATTACCGACGGCCCCGTGCTGACGATGCCTGGCGCGCCGGTGGCGTTCCACGTGATGGCCAAGCCAACCGGCGCGATCTGCAACCTGGACTGCGAGTACTGCTTCTTCCTGTCCAAGGAGATGCTGTATCCGGGCAGCAGGTTCCGGATGGCGGCCGAGCTCCAGGAGACCTACATCCGGCAGCTGATGGCGGCGCACGCCCGGGCGCCGGAAGTAACCGTCGCCTGGCAGGGCGGCGAGCCGACGATGATGGGCCTGGACTTCTTCCGCCGGTCGGTCGAGCTGGAACGGGAGCATGCGCGGCCAGGGCAGCGGGTGCTCAACACGATCCAGACCAACGGCACGCTGCTGGACGACGAGTGGGGCGCGTTCCTGGCCGAGAACGGGTTCCTGGTCGGCATCTCGATCGACGGGCCGCGCGAGCTGCACGACACCTACCGCGTCGACAAGGGCGGCAAGCCGACCTTCGACCGGGTCATCCGCGGGCTGGACGTGCTGAAGCGGCACGGCGTCGACTGGAACGTGCTGACCACGATCCACGCGGCCAACGGCGAGCACGGGCGGGCTGTGTACACCTTCCTGCGCGACGAGCTCGGGGCAACGTTCATCCAGTTCATCCCGATCGTCGAGCGGGCCACCGAGCAGACCCTGCCGATCGCGGAGGCGGGCTGGGGCGGGCCGGGCCGCCCGCTCTACATCCAGGACGGGAACCTGGTCACCCACCGCTCGGTCGGCCCCGGTCAGTACGGCCGCTTCATGATCGACGTGTTCGAGGAGTGGGTGCGCCGCGACATCGGCACGGTCTACGTCCAGATGTTCGACACCGCGCTGGCCAGTTTCCACGGCGAGCCCGGCGGGATGTGCGTCCATGCCGAGACCTGCGGCCAGCAGGTCGCGCTCGAGCACACCGGCGACCTGTACTCCTGCGACCATTACGTCGAGCCCGGTTACCTGCTGGGCAACATTGGCGAGCGGCCTTTGTTGGAGCTCATCGTCCTTCCGCAGCAGCACGAGTTCGGCCAGGCCAAGCGCGACACGCTAACCCGGTACTGCCTGGACTGCGAGGTGCGGTTCGCCTGCAATGGCGGGTGCCCGAAGGACAGGTTCGCCGCGACCCCGGACGGCGAGCCCGGGCTGCATTACCTGTGCCCCAGCTACAAGGACTTCTTCGGCCACGTCACCGAGCCGATGCGAGCCATGTCCGGGCTACTGCGCGCGGGCAGGCCGCCGGCCGACCTGATGGCCAGCTATGCGAGCGCCGACGCCCGCCGCGGCCGCAACGACCCCTGCCCCTGCGCCAGCGGCCGGAAGTGGAAGCGCTGCCACGGCGCAGCACCCCAGGCTTCATGATCGTGGTGGATTGACCGTGCTGTAGCACGAGAACTCGCCACGATCATGAAGACGCCGACGAGCGGCGACGGCTGCGCCGCGCTACGAGGCGACGGCTGCGCGGCGCTCGAAACCGGCGACCGCATCAAGGCTGGGCCGGGCCGGGC
>JADGPC010000059.1 GCA_017882645.1 Streptosporangiales bacterium
CCGCCCGGCTGGCCCTGGTAACCGGCACCTGGCTGGCCGCCGAATCCGCCGCCTGGCGGCTGGCCCTGGCCGAACCCGCCGCCGGCCTGCTGGCCGCCGGCCGGCTGGCCGCCGGCCTGCCAGGGGCCTGGCGTGGTCGCCTGGCCGCCGGCCCCGAAGCCGCTGGCGCCGCCCTGGCCGGGCACCGCGCCGAAGCCCCGGGTGGGCGCCTGTCCTGGGGTATAGCCGGCGCCGGGGATGGGCGCGATCTGGGTCGGCATGCCCTGCTGCCCGATCGGGTCGAACCCGGGCGGCGTCCCGCCGGTGCCGCCGGCATCCGGGCTGTGGCTCATGCCGAGCGCGGTCGCAATCTCGCCGGTCACCCAGCTGCAGGCCTCCGGAGTGAACGGGGTGCTCGAGGAGAACGACGAGGATGTCAGCCGGATCGCGGTATCCGGGTCCATGCCCTGGTCGACGTGCTGGCGCAGCGTATTGGCCAGGCCGGCCTCGGCGGCGGCGACCAGGATGCTCTTCTCCCGCGGCGCGTCGGGCAGCAGATCCTTCAGTAGGTTCGACATCGTCTGAGGGCTCGACAGCGCGGCGGCCCCGTGCTCGGGATCAGTGACGATGGCGTTCAGCGCCGCTCGAGCCTCGGCGGCGTGCTCCCACGACATGTCGGTCAATCCGACTCCCCTCCGCGTGGCCAGCGCGCTGACCAGTAAAGACGTCCATGACCCCGGGCAGCATGGCCGATGACGTCGGTACTTCCGAAATGACAGAAGACGCATTCGGCAGTGACGGCATGCTAACCGGACGAGCCAGGCCATGTCACGCCCTGGCGCAGCCGTACGGTCACGCAGTGATAACGAAGTGCGGGGCCAGCAATAACGTACTGCGGGCGGCCGGAGTTCCCGGCCGGTCAGCCGTAGCTCGTGGTCTTCCACCAACTGACGAGATCGGCCATCGGCGCGCCCTTGACCTTGTACTCGGCGAGGAAGACGACATCCTGCGATGGCATCGTCCAGACCAGGACCGGCTCGCCGCCGCCGGTGTAGCACTCCAGGTCCTGGCCCGTCCGGTCGGGATAATTCGGCTGCGAGCGCCAGCCGGTGTCACCATCGCTGTGCCCGGACGGCGGCGGGCATCCTTTGCCGGCCGTGGCGGGGTTGAACTTCAGGGTCTTGTTGAGCGTCGGGACGCCCGCCTGATAGTCGGCCGCGCTATCGAACTGGTACGCCCACACGACGACGTGGCTGTTCGCCGCGTGCGTGCAGTACAGGCGGCTAGTCAGCGTTGCGGGGTCCAGCCCCTGCAGCGGAGCGCTGGAGCACGAGGTGGCGACCGGCTTGGCTCCGGCCGGGTTCATGATCGTGGTCAGCGCCTCCACGGTCGGCGACGGCGACGGACTCGGCGGCGTAGGCGACGGTGACGGCGAGGTGTGATGGTGATGCTGGTGCCGGGCCGGCGGGGCGGGCGACGGCCAGGCCGCGATGGCGATGACCACCACGACGGCAGCGGCCAGCGCGCCGTCGGCGGTGAGCAGGGTCGTGCGACGGCGTGGCTCCAGGTTGCGCCACCGCCCGCCCGGCTCGCTGCCCGGACCCTGCGGCAGGATCGTGACGTCGTCCTCGTCGCGGCGGCATGTTGCTTCCCGGCGCGTTCCGCCCCGGCCGGTGGTGGTCGCATCCTGCAGGTCATCGGGTCCGGGGCCGGCAGGCAGGGCCCCGCCCTGGCTGAGGCCGAGTGCGACGGCGAGTTCGGTCGCTACCCAGTCGCATACCTCGCGCGGGAAGACCGTGGCCGCCGCGAGCGAGCTGGCCGCCTGGTTGATGGCGAGGCTAGCGTCCAGCCCGTGCGCCGTCCGGTCCAGCAGGATCTCCGCGATCCGGGCATCGGCCGCGCCGATGAGCACGCTCTTGTCCCGAGGCGCGTCGGGCAGCAGGTCGTTCAGCAGATTGGTCATGGTCCGGGTGCTGGAAAGAGCAGCGGCACCGTAATCCGGGTCGGTGACGATGGCATGCAGAGCCTGCCGGACGTCAGCCGCATGCTCCCAGGACATGCCGGTCAGAGACCCCCCTCGCGAATGCCATAAGGCGCATTCGATGGTGACGGCATGCTAACTGGGCAGGGATTGCCATGTCACGCATTCGGCGGCCGGGCGGTCGACTTCGGCAAATGCGGCAGATCGCTAAGCGGGGCGCAGCTGGCGGAGCCTGGCCAGCGCCTCGGTCAGGACCTCTTCCTTTTTGCAGAACGCAAACCGCACCTGGAACTGCCCGGCATCGACGTTGTCGTAGAAGACGACACTGGGAATCGCCACCACGCCGGCCACATGCGGCAGCTTCCGGCAGAACTCCAGGCCGCTGACCTCTCCGAACGGCCGGATGTCGGTCGTGATGAAGTAGGTGCCGTCCGGCCGGTAGACGTCGAAGCCGGCCGCGGCGAGCCCGCCGCACATCAGGTCGCGCTTGGGCAGCAGGTCGCCGGCGACAGAGCGGTAATACTCGTCCGGCAGGGCGAGTGCCTGAGCGACGGCGTACTGGAACGGGCCGCCGCTGACGAAGGTGAGGAACTGCTTGACTGTCCGGACGGCGGCGACCAGGTCCCGCGCGGCGGTGACCCAGCCGATCTTCCAGCCGGTGAACGAGAACGTCTTCGCGGCCGAGCTGATCGAGACGGTGCGCCCCGCCATCCCGGGCAGGGACCCGACGGGGACGTGCTCGCCGGAGAAGACCATGTGCTCGTAGACCTCGTCGCTGATCACGAGCAGGTCGCGGTCGCAGGCGAGCTCGGCGATCGCGGTCAGCTCGGCGCGGGTGAACACCGAGCCGGTCGGGTTATGCGGCGAGTTCAGCAGGATCAGCCTGGTGCGGCTGGTGACCGCGGCCCGCAGTTCGTCCAGGTCGGGCCGGAAGTCCGGGGCCCGGAGCGTGACCGGCACCCTGACCCCGCCGGCCATGGCGATGCACGCCGCGTAGGAGTCGTAGTACGGCTCGAACGCGATGACCTCATCGCCCGGCTCGACCAGGGCCAGCAGCGCCGCGGCGATCGCCTCCGTGGCGCCCGCCGTGACCAGCACCTCGCCGTCGGGATCGACGGCGAGGTCATAGAACCGGCGCTGGTGCGCGGCGATCGCCTGGCGCAGCTCCGGTATCCCGGCGCCCGGCGGGTACTGGTTCCCGCGCCCGGCCATGATCGCGTCGGCGGCGGCCCTGGCGATCTCGGCCGGCCCGTCGGTGTCGGGGAAGCCCTGACCCAGGTTGACCGAGCCGGTGGCCACCGCGAGCTCGGACATCTCGGCGAAGATCGTGGTCCCGAGGCCAGCCAGCCTGCGGTTGAGCAGCGGACGATTCATCTAGCTATGAGACCACGACGGACCGGGCATCTGCCGCCGGTCCCGGCCGAACTTCCCTGACCCGCGGGGAACCCCTGGCTGGATACTCGCAGCAGCGCTCGCCGGTCTTCGGCGCCCCGGCCGGGGCCATCGCGAGGCTGGCTGCGTGCTCGCGCTGGCCACCAGGATGTACGCCGGCGGTTTCCTCGTCACGCTGGCCTGGCTGGTACTGCTCGCCGCGGTCACGCTGGTCGCGCGCCTGCTGCGCGGTCCGGGCGACAGCGCGGGCCGATTCGCCAGCCTGGTCCCGACGGCCGGCACCACGGCTGCGGCCGTGACGCTGGCGGGCTCCTATGCCACCGCTGGCGCGGCCTCCTTCGCTGCCTCGCACGGGTACTCCGCTGACGTCGGAGCAGCGGCCTGGCCGCCGCAGGCTGCCCCGCTCCTGATGCGCTCCTGATGCGCGGCCCCGCGCGAGGCGCGCTATCCGCGTCAGGTTCGGACGCTGACGGCCACCCCGGGCCCCCCGATTCCATGATCACGGCGACTTTCCGCGTTACAACGCGGTCAACCCGCCGCGATCATGAAACGAGGCGGCCGCTAGCGCACCGGCTGGGTCATGGTCTCGGCGGGCGCCGCGTGGGCGTCGGCGAGGGCCTGTTCGACGCGCCGCGCGCACGGCAGCCAGTGGCGGAGCCGTTTCGGCGCCGGAGTGGCTAGCCGCATCCTCGCCGTGACGACCGGGCGCAGGCAGCCAGCCCGCGAGGGCTCGCTGACCGACCGGGAACGCGACGTCCTGGCGATGATCGGCGAGGGCGCGAGCAACGCCCAGATCGCGCGGGCACTCGGATTGTCGCTCAAGACGGTGCAGAACTACGTGTCGAGAGTGCTGGAGAAACTCCAGGTCGCGGATCGGACGCAAGCCGCGATACGGGCCAGAGGCGGCCACC
>JADGPC010000408.1 GCA_017882645.1 Streptosporangiales bacterium
CCGGAGTCCGCTATCGCCAGCCATCGGAAGGCGCTCGACCTCTACCGGCGGCTTGATGATCGCGGCGGCCAGGCAACCTCGCTGCGCTATCTCGGCCGGGCGCTCCAGGAGTCCGGTGACTACGGCGACATCACGAGCATCTACGAGCAGGCGCTCGATCTGTACCGCGGTATCGACGATCCGCTGGGTCAGGCGCACGCCCTCAGCTTCCTCGGCGTCGCCGAGCATATGACGCCAGAATATGAGTCTGCCCCGGTCACCCTGGCTGAGGCGCTAGCGCTCTATGAGAACCTCGGCCACAGGCTCGGGCAGGCAGAGGTGCTCAACAACCTCGGGGACATCCTGTCGGTCTCGGATCCCGGCCAGGCGAGTGCTCATTTCTCCCGGGCACTCGGCATTGCCCGCGAGATTACCGCGCGGCTCGAGGAGGCACGCGCACTAGAAGGAGCCGGATCGTGCGATCTTCAGGAACGCAGCATCGAGCGCGGGGCGGTCAGCTTGCGTGCCGCGCTGGCCATCTACCGACGAATAGGTCACCCGCATGCCGCGCGCGTGGAGAGGACTCTCCGTCATCACGGCATCGAGGCGACCTCGTCGTTATCGCCTAGCGGGCCACCTGTGCCTTTGCTTGGCTGCACCACCGGATATGTGAGTCATCCTGTGGCTTTCCTTCGTGGTGGTCCGTAGCCGACCTCCGTAGCGTCATAAATGACCCGCCATATCGGCGGGTAAAGCGGCAAAGCCGCATGGCGTACGCAGGAGGTGGACGTGATGTTGATCGCAGTGTTCGTCGTCGGCCTCGTGGTGAGTTGCGCGCCGATCGTCGCTATCGTGCTGGTCAGCGTGGCCAGCAAGCGCGAGGACGCGGCGTGGACGCTGAACGGCGCCCCTGCGCCTGGGCCCGTCAGGGCCGCGGCGCGGCGAATCCTGGATTTCAGTTCCGAAGAAATGGTATGGCCGCGGTCGAAGAGCCGCGTCCTGATCCGGACTCACCAGCGCACTCCAGACTGGGAGCTGTATTGGGAGCCCAGCGATGGTTTGCCTGAGCCTGAGCCTGAGCGATACGCGGTGGCATCCAGGTGACACCCAGGCTCGCATCGCCCGTTCGGCAGCGCGGTATTTCCGCGCTTACGGCCGGTTGCGGCCCAGCCGCTCGTGGGCAGCGACCCATTCGTCGCTGACGACCGCCCAGCCCAGGGAGACCTCGCCGCACAGCACTGTCGCGGCCACGATCTCGGCTAGCTTGCGGACCTGGCCGGTGCCGTAGCAGCCCAGCATCTCCAGGCACTCGCGCTGGGTGGGCAGGCCCGTGCCGCCGCCGTAGGTAGCCACGATCAGCGCTGGGATCGTGATCGAGTAGTAGTAGCCGCCATCGGCCGTCGGCTCGGTATGGACCAGGGCGGCCGACGACTCGGCCACGTTCCCGGCGTCCTGGCCGGTCGCGATGAACAGCGCGGCGATGCCGTTGGCCGAGTGGTTGCCGTTGTTGTTCACGCCGGACAGGTGGCCGCCGAGATTCGAGATCTGGCGGCCCGCGAGCATCCGCTCGGCGGTGAGGTGCATGACGTCCCTGACCAGGTCCCCGGGGATCGTCACCTCGGCGGTAACTCGCTTCCCCCTGGTTTTCATGACGTTGACCTGCGAGCTCTTCTTGTCCGTGGCCATGTTGGCCTCGAGGATGAACTGCCGCACGCCCGGATACCTGGCCCGGATCCAGTTGCACGCCTGCCAGGTAGCCTTGCCGACCATGTTCTGCCCGGCGGCATCGCCGGTCGTGAAGTTGAACCGGAGGAACAGGAACCTGCTGGCGGAGAACTGCTCGATGTCACGCAGCCGGCCGGTGCTGGTGGTGGCCTCCGCCGCACGGGCGATCGCGTCGAAGTTGACCGTGACCCACTCGCCGAACGCGCGGGCTTCCCTCGCGCTGTCGAATCCGAACGCCGGCGCGCGCTGCATCACGTCGTCCATCACCGTGGCGGTGACTCCGCCCGCGCGGTGCAGCAGCTTCATGCCCCGGTTATAGCTGGCCACCAGAGTCCCCTCGGTCGTGGCCAGCGGGACGTAGAACTCCCCTCGGGCGTGCTCCCCGTTCACCAGGAGCGGACCGGCGATCCCGATCGGCACCTGCGCCACGCCGACGAAGTTCTCGACATTGCCCGCCAGCACGGCCGGGTCGAAGGAATAGGAGGTGAGGTGCTCGGGGGCTGGATCGGTGCCGGTCCTGACGAACTCCAGCCGTCTGGCCGCCGCGGACCGGCTGTAGTCGTCTTCGCTATGCGGGATCGGGTGGCGCTCGGCTGAGATGGCCGTCATGGGCGGCGCTCCTTCCACATCGCTCCCGGGCAGGCCGGCTTGGATCAGCCTCACATGGGCCCGGATCGCCGGGCAGGGGCAGAAGTCCGTGGTGCCGTACCGGACGTCCCGATCCGGGCAGCCGGGCGGCCGCGCCGGCCGGCCAAGTGGGGCCGTTTGGCCCTGGGCCCGCGGCGCGGCCGGACGTACGGTACGCACATGCCGGGGACAGCGGAATACCAGCTCAAGGACGGGCGGGCCGTGGTGCTGCGCACGGCGGGGCCAGATGACGTCCCCGCGATCGCCGCGCTGTTCACGGAGTTGTCGCCGGAGTCCGTCCGGAGCCGGTTCAACGGCGCCTGCGCGCCAGCGCTGCTGGCTCGCCTGGCCCGGATCGAGCCTGCCGAGACGGTGAGCATCGTCGCCGCTCCAGCCGGCGATCCCGGGCAGCTGGCCGCCGAGGCCCGGTTCGTCCCGGCGGGGGCGGGCGTGGCCGAGCTGGCGCTCGCGGTCCTCGACGGTTACCAGGGCACCGGCCTGGGCCACCTGCTGCTCGGCGAGCTAGCCGGGCGGGCCGGCGAGGCCGGGTTCACCAGGCTGCAGGCGATCGTCAGCCTCGCTAACGGACCGATGCTGCATCTGCTCGAACCGTACGGCTGGGTACTGGCTGCGCCTACCGACCTGTCGGTGGCGAGCCTGGAGATCTCGGCGGCCGGCGGCAGGCCGGCCTGGCCGGCTGATACTCCCGGTCAGCGGGTTCTGGTCGAGCAGCGCAGCTGGTTCGACGGCGACCGGGTCGCGGCCCTGCGGTCCGCGGGGAACGTCGTCCGGGTGTGCCTGGGCCCGCACGGCTCGACCGGGCGGGGCTGCCCGCTCGTCTCGTCGGGCTCCTGCCGGCTGGCTGAGGAGGCCGACGTCATCGTTCCGCTGCTGCCGGGCGAGGACGCCGACTGCGCCGCCGTTCTCGACGCGCACCAGCAATTGTGGCCGCACCGGC
Source organism: Streptosporangiales bacterium (assembly GCA_017882645.1). Lineage (GTDB taxonomy): Bacteria > Actinomycetota > Actinomycetes > Streptosporangiales > Streptosporangiaceae > Chersky-822. Next base: position 3,290 of record JADGPC010000408.1, read on the forward strand.
TTGCTACCTGAGCCGCCGCGCGGAACTCGCTGTCGCTCGGTGTCTTAACTGGCGGGATGCCGTGTCCCGGCTAGGGGCGCTTGCTGGCCGGTGTCGAGTGCTGCCAGTCGGCGAGCAGCGTGCGGACTCCGGTGACCAGCGCGATCGGATGATCGAGCATGACATGGTGCCCGGCGGCAGGGATCTCGATCAGCGGCGCGCGCTGCCCGAGCCGGTCGTACATGAGCTCGCTGGTCTGGGGCGACACGATGCCGTGCTCGGCGCTGAACAGCGCCACCCGGCAGTCGAACCGGGTCAGCAGCGCCGGGGTGAGCGGCGGCCGGCCGAAAACCCGAGGGTCGAACTTCCAGCTCCAGCCGCCGTCGACCGGGCCGATCGATGTCGCCGCCACGTGCGCGGTGATGTAGGGCAGCGCGGGCTGATCCGGGATCGGGTGGAACCGCGCGATGGCTGCCTCCCGGGTCGGGTACACCCGCAGCGGGCCGAACGCCCGCTGGTCGCGCGCGGCCTGCTCCTCGGGCGTGATGTCGCGAACGGGGGAGTCGATGACGACGATCCCCTCGATCTGGCTGCCGTACAGGCCAGCGACTCGCAGCGCGACGAACCCGCCCATGCTGTGCCCGATGACGACCGGCGGCCCGGTGATGCCGGCCGCGCCCGACACGGCCAGAACCTCGTGCGCCCAGTGGTCCAGGGTGTAGATGTCACGGCGCCCGCTGTCGCCGTGACCGGACAGGTCGAGCGCGACGACGCGGGTGCCGCGAACTAGCAGCGGAGCGATGTGGTCCCACCAGCGCGCGTGCGCCGCGCCGCCGTGCACGAGCACGATTCCGCTGTCAGCGGGAGGGCCGAAGGCCCGGTAGCTGATCGGCGTCCCGTCCACGGTCACCGAGCCGGTCTGGACGTCTGCCTCGAGTGCGGCCAGGAACCAGGCCGGCGGCTCGGCCCGGAAGGCAGGTTCGGCGCGGGGTGCTGAAGTCATAGCTGACAGCGAACCAGATGGGCGGTCTCGCCCGAGACGGCGGGCCGCTCGTCAGGGCAGGAGCCGAACATTCCAGTTGGACAGTCGGCCGTAGATCATGTGTGCGCGTCAACAAACGTCAGCTGGTCCGTGACTCGTCTATTCTCCAGCCGTGACATCGCCTCATTACGGCTGGCCGGCGGACGGCGCGGCCGCGTCTGCGCCACGCCGCGCGCCGGCCCTGTCCGTGGCCGGAGTTGAGCCGGCCGCGGGCAGCCTGGACAACCTCACCCGGCGCGGGGCGGCGCTGCTGCTCTTCGTGTCCGAGGAGTGCCCGACGTCCGCCATGGCGCTGCGGAATCTGGGCCCGCTCTGCCATGGCTGGGAAGCGGCCGGGCTCACGGCCGCCGCCCTGTTCGAGGATCCGCTCGACGTCGCGATCAGGGTCGCGCGTCGGCTCGGCTGGACGGGCCTGGTGCTGTCCCAGCCACCGCCCTACGCGACCTCCCGTGCATACGGGCTTGATGCGGTGCCGACCACCGTTCTGGTCGACCGGGCCGGCCTGATCGCGGGCCGGGTCGTGGGCTGGGACCAGCCGGGCATTGCCGCGCTGATCGAGCAGGCCGCGTCGGCCCTGGGCGCCGCCGGACCCGCTGGATCCGTCCGGCCCGGCGGGAACGTCGAGCCGGTGATCACCCTGGCCGCACCGCCGGCGGCCGAGCCGCGGTACAAGCCGGGCTGCTCGTCGAAGTCCGCCATCGATCCCGAGATCGCGGCGGCGATCTCCAGCCAGCGCGCCGACGACGAGATGGAGGAGATGTTCGAGCGCGGCTGGACCGACGGCCTGCCGGTCGTGCCGCCGACTCTGGAGCGCGTCGAGGCGATGCTTGGCGGTGCCGACGGCTCGGTGTCCCTGGGGTTCGTGCCGCCGTCGATGGGCGAGGCGACCCTCGAGCGGGTGGCCGCCTGCGCGGTCCTGGCCGGCTGCCGTCCGGCGTACTTCCCGGTCGTGGTGGCGGCGGCGCGAGCGGTGCTCGATCCCGCGTTCAACCTGCACGGCCAGGCGGTAACCACTCAGCCGGCCGGACAGCTTGTGGTGGTCAACGGGCCGGTCAGGCGAGCTATCGGGCTGAACAGCGGGATGGGGGCGCTCGGGCCCGGCTTCCGGGCCAACCTGACCATCGGGCGGGCCGTGCGGCTGCTGGTCACGCTGTCGGGCGGAGCGATGCCCGGCGGGCTGGACCGGGCCACGCTGGGGCACATGGGCAAGGTCGGCTTCTGCATCGCGGAGGACGAGGAGACCAGTCCGTGGGAGCCGCTGCACGTCGAGCGCGGGTTCGAGGCGGGCCAGTCGGTCGTCACGGTGATCGGCAGCGACGCTCCGCTGAACATCTCCGATCACCGCAGCAGGACCCCGGAGGACCTGGCCTACATCCTGGCCTGGGCGGCGGCGACTTCCTGGTCGACGAACTGGTGGCCGCTGGCCGAGCCGTCGGTCTTCGTGATCTGCCCCGAGCACGCCGAGATGTTCCGCGCCGCCGGCTGGAGCAAGCAGCGGCTGCGCGAGTTCATGTTCGGCGCCGTGCGCAGGCCCGCCGGCGAGCTGCGGCGAGGGGAGACGACCCCGCTCGTGCACGCCGCCGACCCGAACGCCGAGGTCCCGAAGTGGGCCTCGCCCGATGCGATCGTGCTCCTCGTGGCCGGCGGCGAGGCCGGGCGTTACTCTGCAGTCCTGGGCCCCTGCACCGGCATGGGCTCCCAGATCGTCTCCCGGGAGGTGGAGTCAGGTTGACTTCGGTCAGTATGAGCACGAGCGGGGTGAGCATGGACAGGGTGAGCATGGACAGGGTGAGCCGGGACTACGTAAGCCCCTTCGACGAGCGGGTCAGGGTAGTTGAGCCACTCGCGCCACGTCCGGCCGGGATCGCGGGCCGCGCCGTGGCGCTGATCGACATCAGGAAGAACCGGGGCTCGGAGTTCCTCGACCGGATCGAGTCGCAGCTGGCGGCGGCAGGTGCGGTCACGACCCGTTGGGTCAAAGAGATCTTCTCCAAGCCCGCCGCGCTGGCCCTGGTCGACGAGATCGCCGGCCGCGCCGACCTGGTGGTCGAGGCACTCGCCGATTGAGGCTCCTGTACGTCGTGCAGTGTGTGCGACCTCGTTCATCTGGAGCGCCGGGGGATCCCGGCCGTCGGCATCGCGACGGCGCCGTTCGCCGACGAGGCCATCGAGCAGGCCCGGCTGCTGGCCATGCCGGACTGCCGGATGCTCTACATCCCGCATCCGGTCCAGCTGCTGACGCCCGCCGAGCTAGACGCCCGGGCTGATGCCGTCGTCCCCGCGATCATCGCCGCCCTCACCGCGGCCGGTGCCAGCTGACGGAACGCGACTGGCGCCTGGCCGCACAGACCGGCAAACTGCTCGCAGGGGACACCGCGCGCCCCGCAGGCCCAGACCGGTCAGATCGACAGCAACGGAGGAGCCGACCATGCGCGTCATCGTCGTCCGGCATCACGCCGAGGACTCGGCGGGTTTCATTGCCGATGCGTTCACCGCGCGTGGCGCCGAGGTCAGCACGCACCAGTTTCCCAGCGACGGCCCGCTCCCGCCGGTCGGCAGCACCGACCACATCGTGATGCTCGGCGCGATTCCGTCGGTCTACGACGACGAGCACGCGAGCTGGATCGAGCAGGAACTGGCCTGGCTGCGGGCAGCCGACGAGTCAGGCGTTCCGGTACTCGGGATCTGCTTCGGGGCACAGGCGCTGTGCACCGCGTTCGGTGGCCGCGTCGTGGCGGCTGACCGCAAGGAACTCGGCTGGACGATGATCGACTCGGCCGACGAGGCGATGGTCCCGGCCGGCCCGTGGCTGGAGTTCCACGGCGACCGGTGCGAGCCGCCGGCTCACGCCACCATCCTGGCCAGCAACGAGATCGGGGTGCAGGCGTTCTCGGTCGGCCGGCACCTGGCCGTCCAGTTCCACCCCGAGGTCGACGCCGAGCAGCTCGGGCTGTGGCTGGCCGCGGGCGCGCGAAGCGAGGTACTCCAGGCTGGCCAGGACCCGGACGCGCTCCATGCCAGGACCCGGGCAGAGGAGCCGGCCGCCAGGGCCCGCGCGGACCGGCTGGTCGGGACCGCCCTGCGGCTGGCTCAGACGGGCCAGCCGGCTAGCTCCTCGATGCGGGCGTGCAGTTCCGCGACATAGTTCGCTGACTCGGGTTTCATCAGGACGCTGCGCAGGATCCTCGCCCGGTCCTGGTCGACGGTGATGTCCGGGTGGCGCCGGGCGAAGGCCTGCGCCTCGACGATCAGGGTGCTGACGAACACCGGCCGCCGGGCGTCGTTCATGCCATCGGCCAGGATCCGGGCGGACGCCTGGTCGATCGCCGTGAGGCGGCCCCCGGCGGTGGCCGGGTAGTAGGTGACGATGTCGAGCTCGGGCTGCTGGTACGGGCGCAGCCGGCCGGCCTGCGTGAGCAGTTCCGACCAGTCGAGGGCCGCCAGCCGGCAGGCCGCCAGGACCTGGCCGAGCCCGTCGGGTTCGGGCGGCAGCAGCCGGAACGTCAGCCACAGGGCGGCTGCCGCGGCACCGGCCCGCGAGCACTCCAGGCTGATCTCGCCGAGATGCAGCTCGTCCGAGGTGAAGTAGGTATAGGGCGAGTCGTGCGAATAGAACCTGCCGACCCCGGGATCGGCGAACAGCACCGCACCGCAGCCGTAGGGCTGAAGCCCGTGCTTGTGCGGGTCGACGACGACCGAGTCGCATCCGGCGATCGCCCGCCACGGGCGGGGGTCGAGTCCCGCCCGGCCCTGTGCCCCGGCCAGCAAGGTGAAGAACCCGCCGTAGGCGGCGTCCACATGGACTCTGACCCCGTGCCGGCGAGCCACCGCCAGCACGTCGTGCACCGGGTCGATCGCGCCGAGCCCGGTGGTCCCGGCCGTCGCGACCACGGTGCCGATGCTCCCGCCGGCCAGCAGGCTGTCGAGCGCATCGAGGTCGATCCGGCCCGCCGCGTCGGTGCTGACGGCCGTTCCTGGCGTGCCGAGCACGCCGCACATCCGCGCGTGGGTGTAGTGAGCCTCGGCGCTGTAGGCGATGCCCAGGTTCGGATGCAGTTCGCGGGCGACGTACAGCGCTTCCAGGTTAGCGATCGTGCCGCTGCTGGTCAGGTGACCCAGGTGGGTCGCTAGCCCGAACATCCCGGCCAGCTGGGCCACCACCTCCTTCTCCAGCTCCGAGGTCACCCGGCCGCCGTCGAGCGCATGATTGTTCGGGTTGACCAGCATCGCGGCCAGGTAGCCGGCCACCGCGGCCGGGTGCGGCGGCTTCAGCATCTGACCGGCATAGGACGGGTGGAAGTACGGGTAGTTCCCGCGCATCCGGTCGGCGAGCTCACCGAAGGCGGCCGCGAACCGCTCGTCACTGACCAGCAGCGCCGGGTGGGTGTCGAACGGCGGATACTCCGACTGCCATCGCTGCACGGATTCGGCGGCCTGGCTCAGCCAGCTGTGGATGTCCATCAGCTGAGCCTGGCAGATCCCCGCGCACGCCGCGGAAGCCAGTCCGGCCGATGGCACGTCATCGGGTGCCACCGGCCGGGCTTGGCTCCTCGATGTCAGCCGGCGCTGGAACGGCCCGGGCTCGCGGCCTGAGGCCGACTCCCCGAGTGCGTGCAGTGGTGGCCGGGGGCGGCCGATCCTGGCCGTCCGGAGCCGGACCCTGGGCTCGCGCTCGATGACGCTTTCGGTGCCGTCGTCGAGTGCGAGGGCGACGGCGAGCTGGTCGACGTTGCGGCTGCGGCGATCCCGACGCCGCCCGCTCCCAGGCTGGCAGCGGCGACGGCAGTGACAGCGAGCCGACGCGCGAGTCGATAGCGGCTGACGGATGGCATAGCACCTCCTGGTCGTGCTCGGCCGCGTTCGGGCTGAGTCCCCGTCAGACTGCCCGGTGCTCCTGACGACAGGCTCGCGGCTTGCTCTCAAACCCTTCTCAACCTGGCGCCAGGAGCACCGGCATGCCGTGCTGGCCCGATGAGCGCGGCCCGGCGGGGCACGGCTCAGAGGGAACTGAGAAGCGGGCCTGAGGTCGGCCAGCGCTTGGTCACGCATGGTTGGTTCTGCCCGCTCAGGGCCGGGATCAGTGAACCGCCGGCCCACGACAGATAGGGAACCTGATGCCTGCCCATCCTGCTGGCCCTCCTTCCACCCCGGTATCGCGCCGGCGGCGCGCGCTGCGCCGGCTGTCCGCGCTCACGGCCGGAATCGGCATCGCCAGCGCCGCTGCGTCCGGAGCGCTCGCTGCCGTGCTGCCGGGCTCGAGCCACGCCAGCGCCAGCAGTTCGGGTACGTCGGGTCAGACCGGTACGCCGACGCCCGCCGCCACGTCACGGTCGTCACGCTCGGGCAGTTCCGGCACCAGTTCCGGCACCAGTTCCGCCGGGAGTAGCGCCTCATCGTCGCCGTCGTCCTCCTCGGGCGGCGCCCACGCTACCTCCGGGGGGTCATGATGCGGACCGCCTGGCCGGCTGGCCAGTCGGCGGGGCGCCTCGCGGCTGGATCGGCGAGATGAGCGCCTTCCTGGGGTCCGGGGCGCTGTGGTACGTCAGCCGGGCCACCGGCGTGGTCGCGATGGTGCTGCTGTCGATGGTCGTCGTGCTCGGCGTGGCGGTCAGCCGGCGCGTCCGCGTGCCAGGGCTGCCCAGGTTCGCGGTCGCCGAGCTGCATCGCCGAGTCTCGCTGATCGCCGCGGTCTTCCTCGCGCTGCACGTGCTGAGCGCGGTGACCGACAGGTACGTGAGCATCCGGCTAGTCGCGACCATCATCCCGTTCACGTCGGCGTACGAGCGGCTGCCGGTCGGGCTCGGCGCCATTGCCGCCGATCTGGGCATCGCGGTCGTCGTCACGAGCCTGCTGCGAGCCAGGATCGGCCGCCGGGCGTGGCGCGCCGTGCACTGGCTTGGCTACGCGGCGTTCCCGGTCGCGCTGCTGCACGGCTTCACCAGCGCGAAAGACCTCCGGTCAGGCGGCGTCCTGGTCGTCACCGGGGTCTGCGCGCTGGCCGTCGCGGCGGCGGTCTGCTACCGCCTCGCAACTCCGGGCCGCCGTCATGCCCCCGCTCGCCGGTCCGTTCATGATCACGGAAGCCTGTCGGCAGGTTCTGCTGACTCGCTTCCGTGATCATGGTCGCGCGACGCGGCGGGGCGGGCGTGCGGGGGCAGCGGCGAGGGGGCGGGTCAGGAGTCTGCGACGTTGCCGGCGACGTAGGTTGTCGCGGTACTGGTCGCGGGAATGGCGACCCCGTTCCTGTCGATCAGCGGCGCGACCAGCGCCTGGTGGGTGCCGTAGACGTTGTTGCCGTCGTAGACGCCGTTCGTCGGCGCCCCTCCGGCCCCCGCGAGCAGCTGGAGGAGCGCCGTCATCGACGAGCCGTTGCCGCGGCAGCCGTTGCCGCGGAAGGTGAGGTTCTGGGTCGCCGTGGCCAGCGTGATGAGCGGCCCGTCGCAGGCCGCGTCGGCCAGGAAATGGTTATCGCTGATCCGGCCGCGCGCGGTGGCCAGGACGACGGCCGGGCTGATGCCGTTCTTGTCGAAGTAATTCGCGACCACCACGAAGTCGCCAGCGGCGCGGCCCAGGGACAGCCGGTACGCGCCCGGTGGCGCCGCCGCGTACACGAGGTGGCAGCCCGTCAGCTGCAGGCCGCCGCCGACCGCCGTGGCGCCGAGGGTGATGCCCTGGATATTGGAGTGCTCAAGCAGGCCAGACAGGCGCAGGTCGGTGACCCCGGCCCCGTCGCCGTAAATCCC
>JADGPC010000409.1 GCA_017882645.1 Streptosporangiales bacterium
ACCGGTGCTATCACGCCGCCTCGGGCGAGGACGAGGCTCTGAAGGCACCTGGCCATCCTTCCGTTCCCGTCGCGGAAGGGGTGAATCATGGCGAGATTCAGATGCGCCATCCCCGCCCCGATGAGAACCGCGCCAAGAGGATCGTTCAGGCCGGCCACGAGCTCCTCGATCAGGGCCGGCACCTCATCGACGTCGGGTCCTTCATGGACAATCTCTCCCGTGTCGTCCTTCCGGACGTAGACGGATCCGGCTCGCCACCGGCCCGGCCGGTTCCGCAGGTCATAGCTCGTCATCATGAAGTGCAAGCTCTTGAGGAGCTGCGCGCTGTAGGTGAAATCCTCGTCCGAGGCGATTTGCAGGACGTAGGTCATGGCCTCGCGGTAGCCCTTCAGGGCCAGCGTCGTCTCCTCGTCAGCGTCAAGGGGATCCTCGCCTACGGCCACGGCTGCTGCATCATCAAGGTTGGCGTCGAAACCTTCGATGCTGTTAGATCCCTGGATAGCGCGCGCTATGGATAGACGCCGGAGCGAGTCGATCCAGCGGCGCGGCTCGAAGAGCTGATGGCGAAGCCGCCTCTTCAGCTCCTCGACCTCTGCCAGGACCGCGGTCTCGCGCGAGTCAAGATCCGGGGCAGTGAACAACATGACTGTAACTCCGTTTGAATCCATAGTGCCGACAGTAAATTACTATACCGGACACAGATATTATCTGTCGAGCTGACGGATTGTAACCAGCTAACACTCGCTGAATGTGCTCGAGATCAGCCGGCGATCAGCTCGTCGGCGGCCGAGTACGGGTCCAGCTTGCCCGCTGCGACCTGGGCCGCCAGGTCGTCCAGCCGCGACTGCCCGGGCAGCCCCCCGAGCTGGCGCCTCATCTCGGCGACCGCGATCGCCGAGACTTCGGCGCGGGCCCGCGCCAGCCGGCGGCGGTCCCGCTCGCCCGAGGACTCCAGCCAGCTCCAGTGCTCGTCCAGCCTGGCGACAAGCTCCTCGATGCCGTCGCCGGTGGCGGCCGAGGCCGACACGATCGGCGGTTTCCACCCGTCCGCGCCGAACCTGGCCATCGCGAGCATGGTGCGCAGGTCGCGTACCACTTCCTGGGCCCCTGGCCGGTCGCTCTTGTTCACGACGAAGAGGTCGGCGATCTCCAGGATCCCCGCCTTGGCCGCCTGGATCGAGTCGCCCATCCCGGGGGCCACGATGACGAGCGTGGAATCGGCCAGCGACGCGATCTCCACCTCAGCCTGCCCGACCCCGACGGTCTCGACGCAGATCACGTCGAAGCCGGCCGCGTCCAGGATCCGCAGTGCCTGCGGCGCGGCGGCCGCCAGCCCGCCCAGGTGCCCGCGGCTGGCCATGGACCTGATGAACACGCCGGGGTCGGTCGCGTGATCCTGCATCCTGACCCGGTCGCCTAGCAGCGCACCGCCGGTGAACGGCGAGGTCGGATCCACGGCCAGCACCCCGACCCGCAGCCCGAGCGCGCGATAGGCACGAACGAGCGCGGCGGTCACGGTCGACTTGCCGACGCCAGGCGATCCGGTCAGCCCGACCACGCGAGCGTGACCCGCGTGCGGCAGCACGGCGCGCATGACCGGCCGCAGCGCGGCCGAGCCGTTCTCCACCAGGGACACCAGGCGCGCCAGCGACCGGGGGTCGCCCTCTCGTGCCGCGGCGACGAGCGCCTCGGCGTGCGAATCGTCCGGCACGTCGGTCAGTCGCGCCCCGGCTGCGGTTCCCTGGTCAGCGGCACCCGGAGCAGCAGGGCGTCGCCCTGGCCGCCGCCGCCGCACAGCGCGGCCGCGCCGAGACCGCCGCCGCGCCGCCGCAGCTCGCCGATCAGGTGCAGCGCGAGCCTGGCCCCGCTCATCCCGATCGGGTGACCGAGCGCGATCGCGCCGCCGTTTACGTTGACGATCTCAGGCCCGATGCCGAGATCGCGCATCGACTGGATGGCAACGGCAGCGAATGCCTCGTTGATCTCGATCAGATCCAGATTCGCAACGGTAAGCCCGGCCTTGGCCAGCGCACGCTGGATCGCGCGTGATGGCTGTGACTGCAGGGAGTTGTCCGGGCCGGCCACCACTCCGTGCGCGCCGACCTCGGCGAGGACCGTCGCGCCCGCATCCGCCGCGGCATCGGCGGACATCACCACGACCGCGCACGCGCCATCGGAGATCTGCGACGCGGAGCCCGCCGTGATAGTGCCGTCCGCGGCGAAGGACGGACGCAGCCTGGCCAGGGTCTCGGCGCTGGTGTCGGCCCTGACTCCCTCGTCGGTGTCGAAGATCACCGGATCGCCGCGCCGCTGCGGGACGGGCACGGGCACGATCTCCTCGGCGAGCAGCCCGTTCTTGATCGCCAGCGCCGCGCGCTGGTGGGACATGGCGGCGAACTCGTCCTGCTCCGCCCGGGTGATTCCGAGCCCGGCGTTGTGCCGCTCGGTCGACTCCCCCATCGAGACGTGGTCGAACGCGTCGGTCAGGCCGTCCAGCGCCATCGAGTCGACCAGCTCGGCCGACCCGAACTTGATGCCCTTGCGCGCCGCGGGCAGCAGGTGCGGCGCGTTCGTCATCGACTCCATCCCGCCGGCCACGACCACATCGAACTCGCCCGCCCTGATCAGCTGAGCCGCGAGCGCGATGGCGTCCAGCCCGGACAGGCAGACCTTGTTTATCGTCAGCGAGGGCACCGTCATCGGGATCCCGGCCGCGACCGCGGCCTGCCTGGACGGGATCTGGCCCGCGCCGGCCTGGAGCACCTGGCCCATGATCACGTAGTCGACCTGGTCACCGGAGATCCCGGCCCGGTCAAGCGCCGCCTTGATGGCGATGCCGCCGAGCTCGGCACCGCTGAATCCGCTGAGCGATCCGAGCAGCCGCCCGATCGCCGTCCTGGCCCCGCCGACAATAACCGCTTCACGCATGCTGCAACGATACCTATGCCGGCCGAACCGCCGCGCTGCGGAGCAACTGGGGGACACCTTGCTGAAGCGCATCGACCACGTCGGGATCGCCTGCCGCGACCTGGCCGCCACGACCGCGTTCTACGAGTCGACGTTCGGGCTCACCGTGGTCAGCCGGGAGACGAACGAGGAGCAGGGGGTCAGGGAGGCCATGCTCGTGGTCGCCGACGCGCCCGCTGGCATGTCCTACGTCCAGCTCCTCGAGCCGCTCGGTCC
>JADGPC010000410.1 GCA_017882645.1 Streptosporangiales bacterium
CGCGGGCCAGTCCAGCGCGGGGCCGCTGCACCTGATCACGCACCTGGCCAGGGGCGGCTGGCTCCGGTGGCGTGACGAGATGCCGGCCCAGCCGGCCAAGCCGGGCAAGGGGCCGCTGGCGTTCCGGCTGCGGTTCGCCGACGGCGCGGGTTTCGACCTGACCGAGGCCGGGACCCGCAAGCGGCTGGCCGTCTACCTGGTGACTGACCCGGCTGCCGTGCCGGGTATCGCGGCCCTCGGCCCCGACCCGCTGGCCCCCGAGTTCACCGCCGAGGTGCTGGGCCGCCTGCTGGCGGGGCGCCGGACGCAGATCAAGGGCGTGCTGCGGGATCAGAAGATCATCGCGGGCATCGGCAACGCCTATTCCGACGAGGTGCTGCACGCCGCCCGGATGTCGCCGTTCCGGCTCGCGTCCAGCCTGAGCGAGGCCGACGTGGCCGCCCTGTACGACGTGATCGTCGGCACTCTCCGCTCAGCAGTCGAGCGGTCGGCCGGGCTCGCCGCCTCCGACCTGAAGAAGGAGAAGAAGGCCGGGCTCGCAGTTCATGGCAGAACCGGCGAGAAATGCCCGGTATGCGGTGACGTGGTACGCGACGTCTCCTTCGCCGACTCGGCGCTCCAGTACTGTCCTACCTGCCAGACCGGCGGCAAGCCCCTAGCCGACCGCCGCCTCTCCCGCCTCCTCAAATAACCCCCCTCCCGCCCCGGCCCCCGCCTGAGTTTCATGATCACGTCGGGTTCACGTGTTGTAGCGCGGTCAACTCGCCACGATCATGAAGGGCCTCGCGCCTGCGGGAGTTATCCACATGGGGCTGGAGTTGTCCACAGCAGATGAGCTGCCGGTGGCCAGTGCCGCCGCGCCGGATGAGGCTAGTCGCCATGCGACCCGCCTCGTTGCCGGCCTTCGACGAACTGACCGAGACCCAGCGGGGGGTCGTCTCGCGCCAGCAGGCGATCGCCTGCGGCCTGACTCCCGACGCGATCGACTGGCTGATCACGTCCGGGCGCTGGCAGTCCCTGCGCAGGGGCGTCTACGCGGCCTTCACCGGCGAGCCGACCAGGGAGGCGGCCCTGTGGGCGGCCCTGCATCGTGCGGGGACCGGGGCCGTTCTCAGCCATCAGACAGCGGCCGAGTTGTTCAAGATCACCGACAAGCAGAGCTCGCTCGTGCACGTCACCATTCCCACGAGCCGCCACGTAGTCGGGTGCGACGGCATGGTGGTGCACCGCTCGGCGCGGCTGGCGGAAGCCAGGCATCCGAGCCTGCTGCCACCGCGAACCCGGATCGACGAGACCGTTCTTGACCTAGTCGCGCAGGCAGCGACCTTCGACGCGGCGTTCGCCACGGCGTGCGCGGCCTGCCAGCGCCGCCTGACCACGCCAGGCCGGCTGGCCGCAGCGATGAAGGTGCGCAAGAAACTCCGCTGGCGAACTCAGCTGGTCACGGCGTTAGCTGAGATCGAATCGGGGGTTCACTCGCTTCTTGAGTACAAGTACGTGCTCGATGTCGAGCGTCCGCACGGCCTCCCGCAGGCTGTCCGCCAGGCCAGGATCAGCAGCGGTGGTCGAACGTCATTCCTGGACAACTTGTACGACGAATACGGGCTGTGCGTGGAACTCGACGGCAAAGAGGCACACCCGGACGACCAGCGCTGGCAGGACATCCGGCGCGCCAACGCGGCCGCGGCGAGTGGCATCACGACACTCCGGTACGGCTGGTCCGACATCGATCGCAGACCCTGCTGGACAGCATCCCAGGTGGCCGCCGTCCTGCAAACCCGCGGCTGGCAAGGCACCCCCCGCCGCTGCGGCGCCGCCTGCCGCATTCCATGATCGTGGCGAGTTGACCGCGCTCTGACACGAGAACTCGCCACGATCATGAAAGCGAAGGGGAGGAGCTAGTGGAGGATTTTGTGGAGTTTGCTGAAGAGGACCAGGTCGCAGCCGCCGTCTAGGACGATGCGGTGCACGGGCTTGCCGAGCCAGGTCCCCGTGACCAGGATCTTCTGGTCACTTCTCAGGATCATCGGGCAGGCGATCGCCTTCGACCTGGGCGCGAACGGACTGTTCAGCTTGAGCAGCGCCGCGCACGCGGCGGCCGGGTCGGGATGCGTGCCGCCCGTGGGCTCGCAGTTCAGCGTCAGGTGCTTCGGCTGGCTGGCCGGAGCCCCGGTGAAATTGAATGTCAGCATCACCTTCGCCGGAGTGCCGGTCCCGCCCTGGCCGCCAGGCGCGGCCGCAGAACTGCAGCCAGCCACCGCCAGCATGGCGGTAGCGACGCCGGCCAGCAGGAACCGGCCCGCCCGCCCGGTCAGGCGGGCCGGTTCCTCGCTCCGGCCGCTCGGGCGAATACACCTGATACGACGGCTTGTGCGGAGCCGCTCCGCAAATGGGTAGGAATTCACGATCATTGGACGCGCGCACTCCCGGACAGGTTCCTTGCTGACAGGATCAGGGCCGCAGCGGCGGCGTGTCAGGCTTGGCAGATGCGCAAGCTCCTCGCTGATCTGCGTGCCGCCACCGGTCCCGCGCACGTGCTCGCCGAGCCTGATGTGGTGGCAGGTTACGCCACAGACTGGACCCGCCGTTACGCGGGCACCGCGTCCTGCGTGGTCAGTCCGGGATCCACCAGCGAGGTCGCTGACGTGATCCGCGCTTGTGCCGCTCACGGCACGCCGGTCATCCCGCAGGGCGGGAACACTGGCCTGGTCGGCGGTTCGGTCCCGGCACCTGGTCCAGCCTGGCCGGCTCCCGTGATCCTGTCCGCCAGGCGGCTGACCGGCCTTGAGCCGGTCGACGTGGCCTCCGGCCAGGTCACGGCCGGCGCCGGGACCACGATTGCGCAGCTGCACGGCCATGCCGCCGCGGCCGGGTTCCGCTACGGCGTCGACCTCGCCTCGAGGGACTCGGCCACCGTGGGCGGGACGATCGCGACCAACGCCGGCGGGATCCACACGATCAGGTACGGGCCGACCAGGTCACAGCTGGCCGGGATCACCGCGGTGCTCGCCGATGGCAGCGTGATCAGCAACCTGTCCGGGCTGACCGCCGGCAGTGCCGGATACGACCTCGCGCAGCTCCTGACCGGGAGCGAGGGGACGCTCGCGGTGATCACCCAGGCGCGGCTGCGGCTCAGGGACCCCGAGCCGGCCGCCGCCGTGCTTCTCGCCGGGACAGCGGGCATCGCCCAGGCCGCCGACCTGCTTGCGCGGATCCGGGCGGCGGTACCCGGGCTGCTGGCGGCGGAGTACGTCGACGCGGCTGGCCTCGCGCTCGTCCGCGAGGCGGCCGGACTGCCCGCCCCGCTGCCGACGGCCTACCAGGGGTATCTGCTCGCTGAGCTCACCAGAACTGATCCCGCGGGGGATGCCGACATTTATCTGCAACGGCTCGCACTCGCGGCTCTCCCGCCCGATACGGCCATCGCCCAGGACGCGGGCGGCATGGCCGCGCTGTGGGCGTACCGGGAGCGGCTGACCGAGGCAATCGCGACCGCGGGTATCCCGCACAAGATCGACGTTGCGGTCCCGGCAAGCGAGCTTGACGCGTTCTGCGCCGGACTCCGTGAGGTCGTCCGGGCAGCCGGGCCGGGCCCGGATGGTCCGGCCCGGCTGATCGTGTTCGGCCATATCGGCGTCGGGAACCTGCACGTGAACGTCATCGGCCCGGACCTGGCCGACACCGAGGTCGACGCCGCGGTCGCCAGGCTGGCGGCCGCGCACGGCGGGTCGGCGGCCGCCGAGCACGGTGTCGGCCGGGCCAAGACGGGCTGGCTCGGCTGGACGAGGTCCGCCGCCGAGATCGCCGCCATGCGCTCGGTCAAGGCGGCCCTGGATCCGGCCGGTCTCTTCAATCCCGGCGTCCTGCTCCCCCCGCCGGACCCGGCTGCCTCCCCCGGCTGATCCCGCACGGTCACCGCTCGCCCCGCCGCCTGCCCGGCTAGTCCCGCACGGTCACCGCTCGCCCCGGCCCCCATCCCCGCCCGCGCCCGCCCGCTCCGCGAGCAGCGTGGGCCTCTTGCTGTCGCCAGCACAACCGCAAGGTGCCCACGCCCCTGCGGCCGGCGGTAGCGCAGCCGAGCGGGTCGCCGGCTGCGGTTCGCTGGGCCTGGCCTCGCGCACCGTGCGGCGGCACTGGCGGTGCGCGAAACCGTCAATCTTGGTCGGTCTGTGCCCTTGTGAACGATCATTCGTTGCCGCCGCCTGCGCTTTTGCCGATCTGAATTGCCGATCAGGTGTCACGATAGGGGCGTGTGGCGCAGGCGGGCGGCGACGGCAGGGCCGGATCAGGCACGAATCGATGCCACGGCGCAGGCCGTCATTGACTGCGCGCCCGGCCCGATCATCGCCCTCGGCAAGGACCGGAACGTCTGCCTCTGGAATCCGGCCGCCGAGCGGATGTTCGGCTGGACCGCCGCCGAGGTCCTCGGGCTCGAGCCGCCGATCATCCCCAGGGAACTGCGGGCCGAGCATAACGCGGTCCTCGAGCGGGCCACGAGCGGCGGCCAGGTGTCGCTGGCGACCAGGCGGATCTCCAAGGCGGGCAAGATGCTCGACCTGCGCATCGACACGAGCAGCCTGACCGACGCCCAGGGCGAGCGGCTCGGCTGGATCATCCTGTGTCATCACAGCGACGAGGACGACGCGGTCCGCCACTACATGGCCGATCGTGCGCGGGTCGTGCGCCGGCTCGGCGACGTCGTCGCCGACATGAACGCCGACCTCGACCTCGAGGCCGTCCTGGACCGGATCGCGGCCAGCCTGCGCGAGCTGACCAGGGCCGACGCCGGCGGGTTCGTGCTCATCGAGGGCGACCGGCTGCGCCTGGTGTCGATGGACGGGCTGCCCGGCGAGCTTCGCGGCCGGACCGCCGACATGCCGAGCAGCCTGGTCGGCGAGCTGATGCGGTCAGGCAACAGCGTGCTGATGCGGACCGGCGAATCCGGCCGGTTCGACGACCTGATCTGGTCGGCGCTGCC
>JADGPC010000060.1 GCA_017882645.1 Streptosporangiales bacterium
CAGACGGCCAGCCAGTGGCTCGCCGCGCTCACCGGAGTCTTCGTCTTTCTCGGCCTCAACCACTACCGGATCCTGGCCGTCACGCCGGACCGGATCCTGGTCCTCGATGCGGGCAAGTCCAGCCTGAAGAAGGCTCGCGGCGTGGTCATGGAGCTGCCGCGGTCGACCAGGCTCGGCCCGGGGACCGGCCTGTGGCACCAGATTCCGGCCGGGAACGAGAAGCTCAGGGTGCACCGCCGCTTCTTCAAGGACGTCGCAACCGCCGACAGCATTACCTCCGCGGCCTGAGCGGCGCCCAGATCAGGCCAGGCCAGGTCAGGCCAGATCAGGCCAGGTCAGCTCAGCTCGCGCAGCCGGGCTAGCAGGTCGACCACTTCCCCGGCCTTCCAGCCCAGCGTCGCCTCGCCCACGATGAGCTCGGCCATCGCCCAGCCGGGAACCTCCGTGTCGCGGAAGTCACGCGGGAAGGACCACACCCGCGTGGCTTCCGCGTGCGTGACCACGGCCAGGTTGAGCCCGGCGGCCGGGGCGGCAAGGAAGATCCGGAAGGTGTTCGTGTGCGGCGGCGACGGGTACACCAGGCCGACCCCGGACGCCTCGATCGCCGCGGCGAGTTCGCGCGCGTACTCGACGTAGGCCGCCATCCGCGGCAGGTACCGGTGCAGCCCGAGCCGGCCGGCCGCCGCGATCGGGAACAGGCTCGGCAGGTTCCCGCCGTGGCGGTGCCGCCATCGCCGCGCGTCCGCGATGAAGTCCTCGGGTCCGGCCAGGACGGCGCCCGCCGGCCCGCCGAGGCCCTTGTACAGCGAGACGTAGATCGAGTCGCCCAGCGCCGCGATCTGGGCGCAGCTGTGGCCCAGGAAGGGCGCCGACTCCCAGATCCGCGCCCCGTCGAGGTGAAACGGCACGCCGCGCTCCGCGACCGCCGCGGCTAGCTCGGTCAGCTGATCCCAGCTGGGCAGCACGTGCCCGCAATCCCGCAGCGGCAGCTCCACGGTGAGCACGCCGAGCGGCTCGGGGATCCTGGCCAGGTCGCTGGCCAGCGTCGGCCGCGGCGGCTCGGTCACCACGACGGGGCGCAGGCCGTGCAGCTCGGACAGGGCATCGAGCTCGTAGACCAGGAAATGGCTCCTGTCGTGCATCCCGACCGTGGCGTGCCCGGAGCGCTCCGTCCAAGCCCGCAGCGCGGCCTGCTGGGCCATGATCCCGCTGGGCATCAGCACGGCGGCCGGCTTGCCGGTCAGCTCAGCTACCTCGTCCTCGAGGTCCGTCACCTCGGCTCCCGCGCCGCGGCGGTCGGGGAGCGGGTCGATCCCGCCGTGCGCCTGCTCGATCCAGTCGGCCAGCTCGCGCAGCCAGGCGGCCTGCGTCTGGCGGCCGTGACCGGTCAGCATCCTGGTCGCGCTGAGCTGTGCCGCGTTGCGGCGGCTGGCGAAGTCGTCGGCCACGAGGCCCTCCCATTCCGGCGGCTGATGCCAGGATACCGAAAGCGAACCCCTTGACTAGTGACCAGGTCATCAGACAACATGCGCGTAATCGCCGTTCATCCGACCGGCGCTGCAGCGACCGTACGGAAAACTGCGGTGACCTGAAGGAGAGTGCCGTCATGACCCAGACGCCGTCCGCAAGCCCGAGTGACACCGCCGCCGGACCGCTGAGGCTGAAGAGGAACGTCCTCGGCCTGGTCGGCGTGGCCACGATGGGCGCCGTGATCATGTCCCCGTCGCTCGGCCTGTACTTCAACTGGGCGCCGATGAGCACTACCACCGGCAAGATCGCCCCGCTGATCTTCCTGGTCGCGCTGCTCATCTCACTGCCCACCGCGGTCAGCTACGCGATGGTCAGCAAGGAACTGCCGGCCGCCGGGCAGGCGTACACCTGGCTGTGGCGGGCGCTCCGGCCGTCGGCCGGGATCTGGCTGGGACCGATTTTCGTCATGTACTACCTGGCCGGCATCTGGCTCGTGAACATGTTCTTCGGCCTCTTCTTCGCGGAGTTCCTGCGCTACTTCGGGGTTCCCGACAATCAGTGGGCGGCGTCCGTCGGCATCGTGCTGCTCGGCGGGCTGACCGCGCTCATCGTCTACCGCGATATCCGGTTCAACGTCAAGGTCGCACTCGGCTTCATGATCTTCGAGTCGCTGGTCGCCTTCGCCCTGGCCATCACGATCCTGATCCACCAGGGCGGGCAGGGGCACCTGAACCTGGCGCCGTTCGACTTCAGGAACGCGACCGCCGGGTTCACCGGCATCAAGACAGCGGTCATCTTCGGGATCCTGAGCTTCATCGGCTACGACTACGCCTGCGTGGTCGCCGAGGAGTCCAAGACCCCGCGCCGGCTCATGCCGCTGGGAGTCCTGCTGGCCGCGATCACGGTCGGGCTGTTCTGGATCATCTGCTCGTACGCGTACTCCGAGTCCGTGCCGCTCAGCCAGATCCCCGGCTACATCAACTCCGGCTTCACCGCGATCACCCCGATCGCGAAGGTCTACTGGGGTCCGGGCCGGATCCTGATCACGATCAGCGGGCTGACTGCGTCGATCGGCATCTACGTCGCGGCCGTGCCGGTCACCGCCCGCGTGCTCTACGCGATGGCCAGGGACGGCGCCGCGCCCAAGAAGCTGGCCACGATCCACCCCAACACGCAGATCCCGGCCAACGGCGTCAGCGCCGTCCTGATCGTCGGGACCGCCGGCGCGCTGCTGCTGAGCCTGCTGCAGCACAGCTACTACAACGCCTACGTCTGGTTCGGCGAGTCATCGGTCTTCTTCGCGCTGGTCACCTACATCCTGGTCAACATCGCCAGCATCGCGTTCTACCGGCGCTTCCTGCGGGACCGGTTCAGTCCGGTCCTGAACCTGCTCGTGCCGGTCATCGGCATCGGGCTTGACCTGTACGTCCTGTGGCAGTCCTTCTTCGTCGCGCTCTGGAACGGCCCGTTCGGCACCGGACGCAGCGTGGTCCTGTTCGCTGTGGCATGGTGCGTCGTAGCGCTCGCGTACGTGACCTGGCTGCGGATGAGGAAGCCCGAGGTGTTCGCTGGTAAGAGCTACGTGCTGCCGGAGCCTGACGTGCCCGCCGAGGGTGTCAAGGCCGAGGCCTGATGGCTGACCTGGCCCTGCTCGGCCTCGACGTCGGGACCAGTTCCAGCAAGGCGATCGTGCTGTCGCAGGACGGCCGCGAGCTGGCCCGCGGCCGCGTCGAGTACCCGCTGAGCTACCTCGACGGCGGCCGGGTCGAGCTGGACCTGACCGTCGTCTGGGCGGCGGTGACGACGCTGATCCGGCAGGCCGCCGCGCAGGCCAGGGCCAGCGGCGGCGCCGTGCGGGCGATCAGCCTGGCGGTATCGGGTGACGAGGCGATCCCGGTCGCCGCCGACGGACGGCACCTGCGGCCGTGCATCATGGCAATGGACAACCGCACGGCCAGCCTGGCCGAGCAGTTCGGCCGGAAGGTCGGGCGGCAGCGCCTGTACGGCATCACCGGGCTGCCCGCGCACGCGATGCACCCGCTGATCCGGCTGATGTGGATCCGCGAGCACGAGCCTGAGGTGTTCGCGGCGACCGCGAAGATGCTGTGCTGGTCGGAGCTGATCACCTCACTGCTTGGCGCCGCGCCGGTCAGCGACCACTCCGTCGCGTCCCGCACGATGGCCTTCGATGTCGTGCGCCAGGAATGGTCGCAGGAGATCCTGGACGCCGCCGGAGTGGATCAGGCCCTGATGCCGGGGCTGGCCCCGTCCGGCACGGTCATCGGCGAGGTTCCCGCCGGCATCGCCGCCGGCCTGGGCGTCGAGGCCGGCGCCAGGGTGGTCGCGGGCGGCTTCGACCAGCCGATGGCCGCGCTGGGCTCCGGGGTTCTTGACCCGGGCGATGCCGGCGTCGGAACGGGAACCTGGGAGGCCCTGGTCGCCGTCACCGGCGCCCCGGTGCTGACCAGCCGGATGCTCGAGGCCGGCTACCCGTTCGGCTGCTATGTCCTGCCCGGGCGATTCTTCTGCCTGGCCAGCAACGCCGGCGGGGGGTCGCTTCTGCGCTGGTTCAAAGACAACTTCGGCGCGGACGACATCCGCCGCGCTCGCCGCAGCAAGTCCGACCCGTTCGACGTCATCCTGGCCGACCTGCCGGACGAGCCGACCGGGATGATCGCGCTGCCGCACTTCCAGGGTTCGTACAGCCCGTGGATGGACCCCAGCGCGACCGGCGCGATCCTCGGCCTGAGCCTGGCCACCACCCGCGGTGAGTTCGTCAAGGCCATCCTCGAGGGCACGGCCTTCGAACTGCGTGCCAACATCGAGCGGCTCGAGGCGGCCGGCATCGCGATCGGCAGCCTGCGCGCGACCGGGGGCGGGGCGCGGTCGCCGCAGTGGCTGCAGCTCAAGGCCGACATCACCGGCAAGCCGATCTCGACGGTCAGCGTGGACGAGGCGGGCTGCTTCGCCGCGGCCTGCCTGGCGGGCGTCGGCGCCGGCCTGTTCGCGTCCGCGGACGAGCCGGTCCGGGCCTGGGTGCGGCCGGTGCGGACGTTCGACCCTGACCCGGCTCGCCAGGCCGCGTACGACTCGATCTTCGCGGACTACCTGGGGCTGGTCCGCGCGGTGGCACCGCTGAGCCACGCGATCACCGCGCGCCGTCAGGTTCAGGGATAGGAATGTCAGCTACCGACAGGATGCAGATAATGGCGCCGAACATTCTGGTGACGGCCGATTTCTCGGAAGCAGGGCTGGACGCGCTGCGAGCGCTAGGCGAGGTCACCGTCGCGGGCTGGGGTGTCACCGGCCTGATCGCGACGGAGGCCGAGACCGCGCGGATGTTCGCCGGGGCGGACATCGTCGCGATCGGCTACGAGCCGGTCACCGAGGCGGTCTTCGCGGCCACGGACCTGAAGTACCTGGCCTCGATCCGGGGCGGCCCCGGCGCCAACATCGACCTGCTGGCGGCGGCCAAGCGCGGCATCCCCGTCACGGGCACCGTGGGCCGCGAGGCCAAGCCGGTGGCCGATCACTCCTTCGGCCTGATGCTGAGCCTGATCAGGCACATCGCCTACGCCGACCGGCTGCTGCGAGCCGGCCAGCTGGCCGGCAATCCCGATGCCGACAGCGGCGAGACCGGGTGGGGCATGGGCCCGCGGGACCCGTGGAACAGCCTGAAGGGCTTCGAGCTCAGCGGCAAGACGATCGGCCTGATCGGCCTCGGAGCGGTGGGGCGCGAGATGGTCAAGCGCGCGCGGGGCTTCGACATGCGCGTGCTGGCCTACGACCCGTACGTGCGCGACCCGGGCGACGTGCCGCTCTGCAGCCTGGACGAGCTGCTCGCGGCAGCCGACGTGGTGTCCGTCCACGCCCGGGTGACGCAGGAGTCGGCCGGGATGATCGGCGAGCGGGAGTTCGGCCTGATGAAGCCGGACGCGGTGCTCATCAATACGGCCCGGGCGGGCGTGGTCTCGCGTCCCGCGCTGATCGAGGCGCTGACGAGCGGGCGCATCAGGGGCGCTGGACTGGACGTTCACCACACCGAGCCGCTCGGCGCGGACGACCCGCTCCTCGCCATGGACAACGTCGTGCTGACGCCGCATATCGCGGGCGCGACCGTCGAGGTGATGACCCTGCACTCCCAGCTCGTGGCCGACAACATCCGCCGCTTCTGCGCCGGCGAGCCCCTGGTCAACGACCTCACCGCGGGGCTCGCGTGACCCGCCGGACCCGCACGTGACCCGCCGGACGCGCGCGGGACGGCCGGCCAGGCCGGCCCGCGCTGCTGCGGCCGCACCCGCGCCGGGCCGCTAAAATCGATCGCAGGGCAGCATGTTCCGTTGCCGGACATTCCGTTTCGCCGATTCGCTGGGCATGGTCACGATGGTGCGCATGATCGCGGTTAACCGGGGACGAAACCTTCCCGAACTCGTCGCGAATAGCCTCCGCGACGCCATTGCCGACGGCAGCCTGCCGTCCAGCGGCAAGCTGCCGTCCGAGCCCGCGCTGGCCGCCATGCTCGGCGTCAGCCGCGCCACCCTGCGCGAGGCCATCACGCTGCTGGAAGCCGAGGGCCTGGTCGACCGGCGGCACGGCTCGGGGACGTTCCTGCTGCCCTCGGCCGGGCTGAAGAACAACATGAACGTCAACTTCGGCATCACCGATGTGATCGAGTCGGCCGGCCGGGTCCCGGGCTCGGTGAACGTCGCCGTCCGGCTCGGCACCGGACCCGCCCGGGCGCTCCGGGCGCTTGGCCTGCCGCAGGCCGCGCAGGTCATCACGCTGACCCGCACCCGCACGGCCGACGGCACGCCGGTCGCCGACGTCACCGACGTGCTGCCGGTGCAGCGGCTGACCGAGGTCGGCATCGACGCTGACGACATGGTCGCGATCGTCACCGAGACCGAGTCCATGCAGCGAGCGCTGGACAAGATCGGGCTCGTCATCCACCACGGCATCGCCGAGATCAGCCCAGCCACCGCGACGGACGTGCAGGCCCGCCGCCTGCAGATCAAGCGGAACGCCCTGCTGCTGCGGATCTCGCAGGTGGATTACCTGAGCGAGGGCGAGCCGGTCGTGTTCTCCGACGAATTCCATCTCGCCGACGCGTTCAGCGTCACCATCTATCGCAAAGGCGGCGGCCGCGGTAATTGATACCTAAATATCATGCAGCGTCATACCTGATCCGCCTCTGAAGGTCTATGCTCTCGCTGAGCTGAACGCGCCGAAGCGGCCAGCAGAGAGCAGGAGCAAGCCGATGCGACGAATCGCGCCCATGCTGCCCGCCACGTCCGCGATGCCCGCCAC
>JADGPC010000411.1 GCA_017882645.1 Streptosporangiales bacterium
GAAATGACGGCGCATCCAGGTCTCCGCGTGCCGGTGCGCGGTGTCGGACGCGACCACGAAGAACTGCTCGTCGTCCAGCCTGGTGACGGTCAGGTCGGCCTCGAGCGTGCCGCGCTCGTTCAGCCACTGGGTGTAGGTGATCCGGCCCGGCTCGGCCGCGACCTGGTTGGCCGAGATCCGCTCCAGCTCGCGGGCCGCGTCCCGGCCCTGAACCAGGAACTTCGCCATGAACGACATGTCCATCACGATCACGCCGTTCCTGGTCGCCTGGTGCTCGGCCGCCCAGTAGCCGAACCAGTGCGGGCGGCCCCAGGTGAGCTCGCCGACCTCGGGCTCGACGCCTTCCGGCGCATACCAGTCGGCGCCTTCCCAGCCGCTGACGTCGCGGAAGCAGGCCCGCTGCGCGGCCAGCTTGCTGTGGATCGGCGACAGCCTGGCCCCGCGCGCGGTCTTCGTCGGCCGGTGCGGGTAATGCGTCGCGTAGACCAGGCCGAGCGACTCGACGGTCCTGGTCGCTCGGTACTCGGGGTTGGCCTGATACGGGTGCAACCGGTCGATGTTCATCGCCGTGATGTCGGCGTCGGGGCTGCCGTCGACGATCCACTGCGCGATCGTCCGGCCGATCCCGCCGCCGGTAAGTATCCCGATCGAGTTCAGTCCGGCCGCGACGAAGTAATTCCGCAGCTCGGGAGCCTCGCCGATGATCGGCTGCAAGTCGGGGGTGAAGCTTTCCGGGCCGCAGAAGAATTTCCTGATCCCGATCTGCTCGGTGATCGGAACCCTGGCCATGGCGGTCTCCAGGTACGGGCCCATCCGGTCCCAGTCCGGCGGGAGCTCGCCGAAGGAGAAGTCGGCCGGGATGCCGTCGACCCGCCACGGCGCGCAGACCGGCTCGAACATGCCCAGCATCAGGCCGCCGCCCTCCTCGCGGTAATAGCCGTACGACGCCGGATCCTCCAGTACGGGCCACGAGCTGTCCACCTCAGCGATCGGCTCGGTCAGCAGGTAGTAGTGCTCCGCGGCCTGGAGCGGGATCGAGACCCCGGCGAGCTCGCCAAGCTCGCGGGCCCACATTCCCGCGCAGTTGACGACGTACTCGGCCTCGATGTCGCCCTGGCCGGTCTGTACTCCGGTCACGGTGCAGCGCTCGCGGGTAAAGCCGGTCACGGGCACGCCCTCGATGATCGTGACGCCCCGCATCCGTGCTCCCCTGGCCAGCGACATCGTCACGTCGACCGGGTTCACCCGGCCGTCGTCCGGGATATAGAACCCGGCCAGCACGTCGTCGGTCCTGGCCAGCGGCCACATCTCGGCGACCTCGCGGGCCGAGATCTCGTGCACCTCGACGCCGCAGTGCCGGTTGAAGGCGGCCACCCGCCGGTATTCCTCCAGGCGTCCTGGTTCGATCGCCAGCTCGATCAGTCCGCACTGCTTCAGGCCGGTGGCCAGGCCCGTCTCGGCTTCCAGCCGCTGGTACAGGTCGCGGGTGTACTGGCGCAGCTCGGTTGAGGTCTGGGAAGTCGAGCCGAACGTCGCCATCAGGCCGGCCGCGTGCCAGGTCGTCCCCGAGGTGAGCCGGTCGCGCTCGAGCAGCAGGACGTCCTTCATCCCCAGCTGCGCGAGGTGATATGCGACCGAGGTTCCGATGATCCCGCCGCCCACGACGACCGCCTGGGCGCGGTCAGGCAGCTTGCGCGCGAGGCGCTCCGGCTGGCCGGTCCCGGCCCGCTCGTTCCCTGCTTGGTCGCTTCCGTGCACGGTCATGTGGCGGCTACCCCGAGGTTCTGTGGCGATGGAGTCGATGGATGAGCATATGCCAGCGATCATCCGGTCATGGTGAACGCGGGCTTCACCCATCTGGCCCTGGTTCAGGTCGGCGCGAGCAGCCAGCGAACCTTCGTCAGCTGGGCGGAGCGGGGGCTGCTGCCGGCCTTGGGGAATTCGGCTCGCGGGTCACGGCCGTCAGCCGCGGGTCAGCTTGCGGTAGGTCACCCGGTGCGGCCTGGCGGCCTCGGCGCCCAGACGCTCGATCTTGTTCTTCTCGTAGGACTCGAAGTTGCCCTCGAACCAGAACCAGCTCGACCCGCCTTCCCAGGCCAGGATGTGGGTGGCGATCCGGTCAAGGAACCACCGGTCGTGACTGGTGATCACCGCGCAGCCGGGGAACTCGAGCAGGGCGTTCTCCAGCGACGAGAGCGTCTCCACGTCCAGATCGTTGGTCGGCTCGTCGAGAAGCAGCAGGTTGCCGCCCTGCTTCAGGGTGAGCGCGAGGTTGACCCGGTTGCGCTCGCCGCCGCTCATGACGCCAGCCAGCTTCTGCTGGTCGCCGCCCTTGAAGCCGAATGCGGCGACATAGGCCCGGCTCGGGATCTCCGACTTGCCTGCCCTGATGTAGGACTCGCCGTCGGAAATGACTTCCCATACGTTCTTGTCGGGGGCGATCCGGCCGCGGGCCTGGTCGACGTAGGCGATCTTCACGGTCTCGCCGACCTTGATCGACCCGCTGTCCGACTCTTCCTCGCCCACGATCATCTTGAACAGGGTGGTCTTGCCGACGCCGTTGGGACCGATGACGCCGACGATGCCGTTCGGCGGCAGGCTGAAGCTGAGATCCTCGATCAGCATCCGGTCGTCAAAGCCTTTGGACAGTTTGTCCACCTCGACGACCAGGCCGCCGAGCCGCGGGCCCGGCGGGATCTGGATCTCCTCGAAATCGAGCTTCTTGTTCTGTTCGGCCTCGGCCGCCATCTCCTCGTACCGCTGCAGCCTGGACCGGCTCTTGGCCTGGCGGGCGCGCGGACTTGACCGCACCCACTCGAGCTCATCCTCGAGCCGCTTGCGCCGCTTGACGTCCTTCTGGCCCTCGACCTTGATCCGGGCGGCCTTGGTCTCCAGGTAGGTCGAGTAGTTCCCCTCGTAGGGGTAGGCCCGGCCGCGGTCGAGCTCCAGGATCCACCCGGCCACGTTGTCCAGGAAGTACCTGTCGTGCGTGACCGCCACGACGGTGCCGGGGTACTTCTCCAGGTGCTGCTCGAGCCACAGCACGCTCTCGGCGTCGAGATGGTTGGTCGGCTCGTCGAGCAGCAGCAGGTCTGGCTGGGCCAGCAGCAGCTTGCAGAGCGCGACCCTGCGCTTCTCGCCGCCGGACAGCACGCTCACATCGGCATCGGGCGGCGGGCACCGCAGCGCATCCATGGCCTGCTCGAGCTGGCTCTCCAGATCCCAGGCGTTCCGGTGGTCGAGCTGCTCCTGGAGCCTGCCCATCTCCTCGAGCAGTTCGTCGGAGTAGTCGGTCGCCATCTGCTCGGCGATCTCGTTGTACCTGTCCAGCAGCGCCTTGGTCTCGGCCACGCCTTCCTCGACATTGCCGAGCACCGTCTTCGCCTCGTCCAGCTTCGGTTCCTGCTCGAGGATCCCGACCGAGAAGCCTGGCATCAGCTGTGCCTCGCCGTTGGACGGCTGGTCGACACCCGCCATCATGCGCAGCAGCGTCGACTTGCCTGTGCCGTTCGGTCCCACCACGCCGATCTTCGCGCCGGGCAGGAAGGCGAGCGTGACGTTGTCGAAGATGACCTTGTCACCGTGCGCCTTGCGCACGGCATGCATCTGATAGATGAACTCGGGCATGTCATAAGGGTAGGGGCAGCCGACATGCACTTCGCACGACGGCAGGAATCCGCCAGCACGGTCAGTCTTGCCCGGCGGCAGGAAGGCGGGCGCGGCCCGGCAAGCCGGCCGCAAAGCTGGCCTGGCCGGCGGCCGGGATGGTCGCCGGCCGGGACCTCGTGCGGTGCGGCTGACCTGCCGCGACGGCGAACGCTGGAGCCAGGTCAGGAGACGGCCAGGTCGGCCGTCCGCTAGAACGGGACGGCCGCGGCCTCCTGCGCCGCGTCCTGCTCGCTGATCGCCGACTCGTCGAAGAAGCTCGGCTCCGGCTCGGCCGAACCTGAGC
Organism: Streptosporangiales bacterium; assembly: GCA_017882645.1. GTDB lineage: Bacteria > Actinomycetota > Actinomycetes > Streptosporangiales > Streptosporangiaceae > Chersky-822. The sequence goes on from JADGPC010000411.1 coordinate 3,953, forward strand.
CGGCCGGACCCGGGTCGGCCGGCCCACCTCCATTGCCGGACCAGGCGCCCGAGCCGGACGCTGGCCCGTCAGCCAGCCCCTGCCCGTCGCTCAGGCCGCCGGCGGCCTGGCCATCGGCGGCCTGGCCGTTCGAGGCCGCGCCGGATGCCGCAAACTCCGACGCGGTCATGCCCGTTGCGGGCCTGACCCGCTGGAAGCCGGCGACTCCCCGCGACAGGTCGTGCCCGACCGAGTTAGCGTCCACCTCGACCGAGATCCGCGGAACGCCCTGCTTGTCAGCATAGGGCCGCACCGAGAGCCTGCCCTTGATCACGACGGGGTCGCCCTTGCGCACGCAGATAGCTACGTTGGTGCCCAGCTTGCGCCAGCAGATCACCGTGACGTAGCTCGTGTTTCCGTCGACCCACTCGCCGGTGACCCGGTCCTGCCGGCGCGGCGTCCAGGCGACTCGCATCGAGACGTTCGACACGCCTGGCTTGACTTGCCTGGTGACCGGCTGAGTAGCCACGTACCCGGTCAGGCTGATCTGAGCCTCGTTCAGCATCGCGATCCTCCACAGCTGTGCGGCAGCAGCGCGCCTCTCGCGCAGGGACTGCCGCGCCGGCGGCCTGCGCCGCCCGGCTTACCTGCACCTAAGATCGCGGCCGTACCGGCTCGCCGCGAGAGTGCATGCCGAGGCTGTGGACAACGCGGCCGGCCGGCCGCGCACCTGTGGATTGGCGGGCACGGCGCAGGACCGGCTGTGGGATCATGGCCCGCCGGGCTGTCAGCTGGCCGGAGCGGTCCCGGCATCGCCCGACGCGATCCTGACTTCCTCGCGGTAGCGGTTGAACTCGGACAGTTCCTGCTCGGCAGGCACGATCACCATCTCGTCGGCTACGCCTGCTATCCGGTCCCTCATGTCAGCAGTGACCTGCGTGTTCTCGTGCTCCGCTGTTGACGCGACCAGCCGCATGCAGACCGACGCCGTCGCGGCGCCGAGGCCAAGCGCCGCTACCGCTCCGGCTCCGATCCACGGCAGCGCACCGGTGTCACTCAGCAGCTGGGGTACTCCGGCGTCCGCGTGGAAGATGCCGAAGACGATAACCAGCACCAGCCAGACGATCGCGACCGCCGCGGTACCCAGCAGCAGTCCCTGCCACAGGCCTGCCAGTCGCCACCACCAGACAACGCTGTCCTCTGCCGGAAGCGCCTCGCCGATGGCCGATCCGACCGCGGCCGGAATCTCGTCGGCCCTCGACCGCACGGCCGTCCTGACGGTCTGCGACCACGGCTTGGGCAACTCGTCGGCGAGCTCGCCGCCCAGGTCGGTCAGCGCGTTGTCGACCTCGGCCTGCTGCGCTCCGGCTGGCCCGGCTGTCACCGACCGCAGGTCGTTCCAGAGCATGCCGAGACGGACCTTGCGAATCGGGTCGCGGCCGCTCAGGCGCTGGACGAACCACGCCACCGGCCAGCCGACGAAGTCGACCGCTCGCAGTTCGCGCGCGCTCCGCAGGGCGTCGCTGATCGCCGAGACCCCGGCGGCGCCCGCGAGACGGTCCGCCAGACGGGTCTTGCTGGCTGCCCGAACGCCGCTCGCCGCAGCGCTTGCGTCACCGGCGTAGGGCTTGAACCGGGAGATGACACCGTCCAGGTCCGCCGAGATCCTGGTCGCCGCGGCGCGCCGGGCGGCGACTCCGTCGCCCAGCAGCTGGCGCAGCTCGGCCAGGCCGGCTCCGCTGACCGCCGACGTGACCAGGATCGGCACCTCGTGCAGGTCCTCGAAGTCCAGCAGTCTGCGCAGGTCAGCCGCGCAGTCGTCGACCTGCGCTGAATCGAGCAGGTCCGACTGGTTCAGCACGACAGCAAGGACATCGGAATGGCCAGCCATCGGGACCAGGAACCGCCGGTGCACGGCCGCGTCCGCATATTTCTGCGGGTCAAGCACCCAGACCATCACGTCGGCCATGTTGACCAGCTGGTCGACCAGTTCGCCCGCGTGAGTCATGACGGAGTCATGGTCGGGCAGGTCGAGCAGGACGAGCCCGGCGAGATCGTCCTCGCCGCTGTCGAGCGCGCTGGCGCGCAGATACCGGTACCTGGCCGGCACGTCCAGCCAGTCGAGGATCGGGCCCGAGGCCGCTTCGCCCCATACGCAGGCGTGCGCATCCCTCGTCACCGGCCTGGTCACGCCAACGGTGGACAGGTCGGCGCCGGCCAGCCGGTTGAACAGCGACGACTTTCCGCTGCCGGTGCCACCGGCCAGGACGACCACCGTGTGGCTGGACGAGAGCCGCATCCGCTCGCCGGCCCGGCCAAGCACCTCCTCGGCGTCGGCGAGCAACTTCTTGCTGAAGGCATTCCGGCCGCGCCTGGCCGAGCCGATCTGGATCATCCTCGCCAGGGCCACGAGCCGCGCTGACAGGCCGGCGGTGATCTGCTGTTCGGTCGGCGCGGGCGGAGCGCGGAACGGCAGATCCGCCACGGCCGGATCCGCTGGCGGCGGATCCGCGGCCGGCCGCCCGCCACCCGGCAGCTCGGCTGGCGGGCGCTCAGCTGGCGGTATGGAGCCGGAAGCCGGCTGGGCACCGCGACGCTGGCTCGCAGGAACGCGGGTGGCCAGCCGGGCTGGCCTCTTCCTGGCCGGCTTTGCCGTACCTGGAGCGCCGTTTCCGGCCGCGGGGGCCCCTGACCCGGCCGCCTCAGCGGCTGTGGGCCGGGCAGCCTTCGGCGCGACCGGCCCAGCCCCAGCCGGCCCAGCCTCAGCCGGCCCAGCCTCAGCAGGCCCGGACACTGCCGGGGCTGCTCCGGCCGGCTCAGCCCCGGCCGTCTCCTCGGCGTGGGACCGCACGCGGACCCGGCTCTCCCGGTCGGCCGTAGCCTGCCGTCGTGCACTCATCGCGCGGACTCCAACAAATAGCTGGCCTGGTAAAGGTCGGTCGGCGCCGCCTCGTCCGGGGCACCTACGGCCGCGATCAGCGCCGTGAACCTCAGTGCCTCTTCCGAGAACAGCAGGCCGATCCGCTCGTGCAGATCCTGCCGGGCCTGGCCCCCGATGTCGCGCATCAGGCCGGCCCCGAAAAGCGAGGTCAGCAGCCGCTGCGGGACCGCGCTCGCACCCTCGCTGACGATGACATCCCCCGCGCCGTAGCCGAGCACCCCGATCGTCAGGACCAGGGCCAGCGACTCAGCATCGAACGAGGCGATCCGGGCGATCGAGCGCCTGGTGACGTTCTCGGTCTGCACCAGGTGCAGCAGATGGTCCTGCCAGGCCGCGACGGCTTGAGCAATCCGCCGCGGCAGGTCAGCTGAGGACCGGCTCAGCGCGTCGACGCCGCCGGCTGGCAGGCTGGCGGCCAGGTCACTCTGCGCGCCGGGGAAACCCCATCGGAGCTCACCCTCCCACTTCCGCAGCGACGCATAGGACTGCTCGGGCCCGGCTGGCACCTGCTGCGCCTGCGTCGCCTGGCGTGCCTCGGCCAGCAGCCCGGTGCCGGCCGGGCTGGCCTGCCAGCGCTCCATGGCGTCCTCGGCGGCCCGGTCGGCCAGTGACGTCGTCAGGGCCTCGACGCTGAGCCTCAGCGCCGCCTTGAGTGCCTGCGCCCTGGCCGACATCGCGGCGTGCCGCTTCGATCGCTGCGAGGGCCGCTTGCCTTTGCGCACCTCCAGCGTGCCCATCAGGTCGCCGGTCCCGGCGAAGTCCTGCCACCTGGCCAAAACCTCGCCGCGGAGCAGCGACCCGCTCCTGATCGCCTCGTCGTGCTCGGCGAGCGCCGCCGAGTAGGCCGCGTCGGCGGCCGACCGGAGCTCGGCCCCCAGGGCCAGCTGCGTTTCCGCGCCCCGGGCCAGGGCCGGCACCCTGGCCTCGAACGAGTCCAGCACTCCGGACATCGTCTTGGTCAGGATCGCGATCCGCCGCTCGTCGCGGCGCGACGTCTCCTCCAGCCAGGATCTAACCGGCGCGGACACCTCGGCGGGCAGCTGGGCGTCGGTCACGATGGTCTCCGGGATGACGAAGCGCTGGATCTCGCCGAGCCCGTTCGCGTCGAGCATCGCCTCGAAATGCTCGCTGAGCTGCTTGCCGGCCGCCGGCGGAACCCTGGACAGGACGACGCCGAGCGACGCACCCCGATCCCGCGCGTCCTTCAGCAGCTCCCAGACCACCGCGTCCGCGTACCGGCGGGCCGTGGTCACGAACAGCCACAGGTCGGAGGCGTCCAGGAACTGGCGCGCGAACTGCCGGTGGGCCGCGACCACGGAGTCGATGTCGGGTGTGTCGAGCAGGGCGATCCCGCGCGGTATGCCCTCGCTGGTCGCCAGCACGAGCAGGCCATCCCGGCCGGGCCTGGCCAGACCCTCCTGGCGCACTCTCGGCAGGGTGGGCAGGAAGACATTCTCGGCGAACCATCCGGCATCCTCAGGATGGCAGGCGAGCACGGGACTGTTCGTCGTAGGCCGGCGGACGCCGGTCGCACTCACCTGGCTGCCGGCGATGCTGTTCAGCAGCGTTGACTTGCCAGCGCCGGTCGAGCCGACCATGGCGATCAGGATGGGTGCGCCGGACTGGCGCAGGCGCGGGAGCAGGTAGTCGTCGATCTGGCTGATCAGCTGCTGTCGTTCGGCCCTGGCCGCCTCGATGCCGGGGATTTCAAGCAGCAGCTGCGCCCGGCCGACAGCGCCCCGGACCTCGAGCAAGGCCGATTCCAGCTTGCGCGCGTCCACCCTGACATGCGGCTCGGCATTTCCGGCCGCGTGGGCCGGGACATGCGGTGCGGCAGCGCCGGCCGCGCTGGCCGGGACATACGGCTCGGCAGCGCCGGCATCCGAAGCCGCGTGGGCCGGATCGCGGCGGGCATGAGCGGGCGGCCGCGCGGGAACCCGCGTAGCATCGCCGGCCCCCCAGGGCACCGATGCGGGAGCCACTCCCTGTCTCTCTTTCATGCCTACGGGCCTCCGCTATCCAGCTGCTGCTCGAAGCACCCATCCAACCAGGTCACCGGCCACTCCAGCCATGACATGTCAGATGCCATCACTACCGCAAACAACGCTCCATGGGGTAATTGTGCGCTGCCACCGCAGGGTACCGCCGGCATTGACCTAAACGAGCCGCCACGCGATTCGGGAGTTGCCGGAATCTAGCGGACGGACTCAGCGAACGAGCCCGATTCAGGACGTTCGCTGACGCTGGTGGGCACTACCGGTACGGCCGCCACGGCTGGAGCCCCGGTGCTCAGATTCCATCGCGGCAGCCTGCCCGGCGAGCGCCAGGAGCGCCTGGCAGGCAGCGGCCGCGACCACCGCACCGCCCTTCTCGCCGACGTTGGTCAGCGCCGGCAACCCGCTGCCCCTGAGCGCCTTCTTCGCCTCCACCGCGGCCACGAAGCCGGCCGGCATCCCGATGACCAGTGCGGGCTGCACGTTCCTGGACAGGATCTCGTAGATCGCGACCGGCTCGCTGCCTACGACCCAGACGGCTCCGGGCCCGGCGTCGGCGTAGGCGAGCCGGACCGCGGCCGCTGCCATCGCGATGCCCGCTGTCCGGGCCAGCCGCTCCGTCAGAGACTCACCGACCTTGCAGATCGCCGCGCCGGCGGCGAGCCCGGCGGCGACCACCGGCCCGTCGGCGACCACCGCTGCACCCGCGGCGAGCGCGCCGACCGCCGTTTCCAGCCACGGCTCAGAACAGACAAGATCATTCGCGTAACCGAGATCGGCGCTGGTGCCGATGATCTGCTCGGTCACCGTCCGCGTCAGCGGAGGCAGCCCGGCGAGATCAAGGCGAGACCGCAGCGCCAGGAGCTCGGCGTCCGGTGCATCACCCACGGCTGTCCCGTCCGGCCTGTGCACCGTTTCCTGCCAGGTCACGTCCCCTCGCCTCCGTGTCGTGTTCCGGTCAGCATCAGCGGTACTACCCGCAGTCCGGGCGATCTGCCCGCGGCCGGCACCGGGCCGGCTCGGTAGCGCAGCGCAACGGCTCCGACACATTGAGTCGGCATCTCAGCATGGCACAGCGCTCCCGGGCCCGCGGTGCATCTGCCCGCCAGATGCAGTCACATCCGCGATCATCCTGGTCGCTGCCGAGACGGCCGGGGAGCCGCTGGCTCTTGCAGTCTGGGCAACCTGATCCTGGCCGGCGGCTACACTGACGTGGCATCTGCGGTCATCAGACCGCCCGCAGGTGCAAAAGTCATTTTCGGGCACGATCCTGCGAACTGGTTCGTTCTATTCGGATGTCAACAAGCCGGGCAGGATCTGCGGCCGGTTTCAGGATGCGGGCGCACGCGAGGAGCGTTCATTGGCGGACGGGAGCCTGTCCCGGGTACTGGTGACCGGCGGAGCCGGCTTCATCGGCCGGCGCGTCGTCCGCGCGTTGCTCGATCAGGGTCACGACGTCACCACGGCAGACGACCTCGCGTGTTCCGACCGGCGAGTCCGCTCGGTCGTCGGCAACCTGTGCGATCCGGCGGAGATCGTGGATGCCGCGCGGTCCGTCACGGGTGCGGAAATCCCGGTCGAGCATGTCCCCGCGAAACCTGGGGAGATGCCGGCCGTCAATATCGATATCTCGGCCGCGAGATCGCTGGGCTACCAGCCGCGCTACGACCTCAAGGCAGGAATCGCCACTGTGTGGCCAGAATTCTCGGAGACAGCCAAGTGACATCACGTCAGAGCCGCGCCACCAGCAGCGAGGTCATCGATCACGAGGCGGTTGATGCCGCGGCCGTCGAGGCGTTCTCCAGCCAGTACGGCGCGCGCGCCACAGCCATGCCGCCGCTGGCGATCGTCATCGCCGCGTACAACGAGGAAGGCGCGATCGGCCCGGTCATCGAGGCGCTGCCGCCGGTCATCTCAGGGCTCGAGGTCGTCAAGATCGTCGTGTCCGATGGCTCGGCGGACGGAACCGTCAAGGAGGCGGATGCCGCCGGCGCGCTGGTCTGCGACGCGCCGGCGAACAGGGGCCAGGGGGCCGCACTCAGGCTCGGCTACCGGCTGGCCCGCGAGGGCGGCGCGCAGTACATCGTCACCACCGACGCCGACGGTCAGTACAACCCGGCGGAGATCCCGGCCCTGCTGGCACCGATCCTGGCCGGTGAGGCGGACTTCGTCTCCGGCTCGCGGACCCAGGGCAGCGAGGAGACCAAGGACCCGGTCCGCAAGCTCGGCGTCCGGGTGTTCGCCCTCACGATCAGCGCGCTGACCGGCCAGCGGATCACCGACCCCTCGTTCGGGCTCCGCGCCATGCGGGCCGAGGTCACGGGCGCGGTCCGGCTCGAGCAGCCCCAGTATCAGGCGGCCGAACTGCTGATCGGCGTCCTCGCCCACGGCTACCGGGTGACCGAGCGGCCAGCGACGATTCACAAGCGCAAGGTCGGCCATAGCAAGAAGGGCCACAACGCGCTCTACGGGCTCTATTTCGCGCGGGTCATCGGCGGTACCTGGATGCGCGAGCGCCGCAGGACCCGCTCAGCCGCCTGAACCGCCCAGCACGCGGCCCACCCGGCATGCGGCCAACCCGGCAGCGGCCTACGATCGCTCCTCGTCGTCCTCAGCGGCTATGGCCCCGATGGGTGAGAGCGACTCGGCCTCGATGCCGCCGCCAGGACCGGGTCCCGCCGCGCCGGCGTTGCCGCCCCGGTCAGCGAAGAGCACATAGTGGAAGATCAGGAACCTGAGCACGAAGGTCACGCAGTTGGCTAGGAAGTAGACGCCGCCCACGATCATGAAGTGCCTGAACCCGGTCGCCCCGGCCGATGCCGCGATGCGCAGGCCCAGTTTCGTCGCCAGGCCCAGCACGATCCAGGCGCCAGCCGAGACGATCCAGAACGGGATCGTCTCGCGCAGAACGTTCGGCCTGCCCTTGCGACGCCATGCCCACCGGCTCATGAGATAGCTCGTCAGAGCGCCGATCGCCGCCGCGGACACTCCCGAGATACCGCCGGTCATGTGCATGAGCTCGGTAAAGACAAATAGCGCGAGCTCGCTTGCGCCCAGCGACACGACCGCGACCACCGCGAACCTGCTGAACTGCCTGCCGAGGCGAGTTCTCAGCCGGTTCCCTACCGCGGTAGGCAACTTGTCGATCAGGTTTGGCATTGATGTCCTTGCTAGGCGAAGACATGCAGGTCACGAGACACGTATACAGTACGGGAACCGGCTCGGCCCGAGGTGATAACGCAACCGAAACGGCGCGCTCACCCCGCCTTCGCCAGCCACGATGCCTGTACCTCGGCACAGGTTATTACCCCGTGTGCGAAGGTTAATGCAATAAGATCGCTGGCCTCGCACGAGCGGGGCATGGCCGCGCACCGGATCCGAGCTGCGGACGGCAGGAGCCTGAATTGAAGATCTTGATACTCGGCGGCGATGGCTATCTCGGCTGGCCGACGGCGCTGCATCTGTCCGACGGCGGCCACGAGGTGGCCGTGCTCGACAACTTCGCCCGGCGAGGCTACGACTTCGAGATGGGCGTCGACAGCCTCGTGCCGATCGATACGCTGCAGGCCAGGATCCGGGCCTGGCGGGACCTGACCGGCCGCGAGATCGCCTGCTACATCGGCGACCTGACCGACGCGGACTTCACCTGCCACGTCGTCAGGGAGTTCGGCCCTGACACGATCGTGCACTTCGCCGAGCAGCGGGCCGCGCCCTACTCGATGGTGGACCGCAAGCACGCGGTCTATACCCAGGTCAATAACGTCGTCGGCACGATGAACGTGCTGTATGCGATCGCGGAGATCAATCCGGACATCCACCTGGTCAAGCTCGGCACCATGGGCGCCTATGGCGAGCCGAACATCGACATCGAGGAAGGCTGGCTGGAGATCGAGCACAAGGGCCGAAAGGACCGGGTGCTCTTCCCGAAGCGGCCAGGGTCCTTTTACCACCTGTCCAAGGTGCATGACAGCCACAACATCGAGTTCGCCTGCCGGATCTGGGGGATCAGGGCGACCGACCTCAACCAGGGCATCGTCTACGGCCAGCAGACGGCGGAGACAGCCCTGGACGACCGGCTGGCGACCAGGTACGACTACGACGCCGTCTTCGGCACCGTCCTGAACAGGTTCGTCATCCAGTCCGTGCTCGGCCTGCCGCTGACGGTCTACGGCAACGGCAGCCAAGTACGCGGCATCATCGAGATCAGGGACACTGTCCGCTGCCTCCAGCTGGCCTGCGAGAACCCGGCCGACCGCGGCGAGTTCCGGGTCTTCAACCAGATGACGCAGTCGCTGTCCATCACCCAGATGGCCGAGACGATCGCCAGGGTCAGCCCGGAAAAGGTGTCCATCGATCATCTGGCGAACCCGCGGGTCGAGGAGGAAGGGCATCACTACAACGTGGTGCACTCTGGCCTGGTGGACCTCGGCCTTGACCCGCACCTGCTATCCGACACGCTGATCGAGTCGCTGTTCGAGATCACCAAACGCTTCGCCGACCGGGTCAGGCCGGAGGCGATGGTCCCGACCGTCGACTGGCGCCGGTCGGCGAGCCCGCTCGGCTGGTAGCCGGACCGCCTACCCGGCAATCCTGGTCGGCCTCGTCCAGCCGCCTGCCCGCAGCGCGGCGGTCCAGAGCCGGTTATGCCGTCCCACCCAGAACACCTGCAGGGCGGCGCCGGGACTGCCGACCGCTGCGAACGGGGCCGAGCCAAGCCAGCTGGCCGGAAGCGGAGCAGGGCCCTGCCATTCGGCGAGGTTCCACTGCCGGCCGCGCCGGTGCCTGATGTAGGTCAGCCTGTTGCCCGGTCCGCGCCACAGCACGCGCACCGCACCTGCCGCAGTCGCGGGCCAGGGCACCGACCGCACCTGGCCGCCTAGGTCTCGAGGCCCGAGCCAGCCGGTCCCCGGCCGGAAGAAGGCCTCCCAGACGTACGAGTTACCCGAGCCGTGCCAGTACACCTGGATTCCGCCGCTTGGCTGCGCGGTCGCCTGCGGCTGCCCGCCGAGCGGCCCCATTCCGAGGCTGCGCGGAGCCGACCACCGGCCGAGCATGCCGCGCGAGACGCTCCACAGGCTCGCGTCCCGCCCTTTCCACAGCACGGTCGTGGCTCCCGGTGATGACACCACCGGTACCGGATCGGACCCGAGATCGCCGCCGAGGCCCTGCGGCCCGTACCAGCCGGCGCCCGGCACATACTGGCCATGCCACAGGTGATCGTCGGCTGATCCGCGCCAGAACACGTCGATCACGCCGCCGGGCTGCGCGACCGCCCGCGGGGCCGAGCCGAGTTTCCCCATCATCGACAGCTGATGCCTGGCGGACAGCTTGCCGTCGGGCAGGTAGGAGTCCACCCACAGATTCCCGCCCGCCCGCGTGTAGAAGACGTCGACCGCCGACCCGGTGTCGACAACCGAGGGAACCGACGAGGTCACCGCGCTGGTGCGGACCGGACTGGACCAGCCGGCCCGCGTCGAGTAGCGGTCGAACCAGAGCTGGCTGCCGTGCCGCCGGTAGAAGAGGTCGACGGATGCGTCAGGGAGGGTCACCGCCGAGGTCGCCTGCGGGGTCGCGAACGGCGCTCGCAGGCGCACGTCGAGGAAGTCCTTGTCGATGTTGATGGTGTGCCCGCCGTATCGCTGAGTCACGTTCCCGCTGAACTGGTGAATGCGCTTCAGGTACCACTGGCCAGTGCGCAGGTTCCGGTCGCCGGTGCTCGCCGCGCCGTTCCACAGGGCGTCGTAGATGACGTTCGGCATGGCGAAGATCCTCCGGGCATACTGCCGGGACAGATCGGCGATGCCGGAGTCGGAGCTGCTATAGACGCCCGATGAATACCGGAGCCGGTGCAGCTCGATAGTCCAGGCGGACAGGAACCTCAGCGCCGCAATCCGGGCGCCGGGGTGGTACGCCTCCATGTCGTAATAGATCGGCGTCCGGCTGCCGAAGCCCAGCCTTCGTGCCTGCCCGACAGCGTCGCGCGCGGCCGCCAGTCCCTGCCGCACCGGGGCGTGCAGTTCGCCGAAAGCCGCCTGCGGCCCGGCGTACAGCGGGATGAAGCGCCAGCCTGCGCGCGCCTCTGCGCGCACCCAGGACTGGCTCAAGTTCGGCTGTGCGCAGGCCCGGTCGGCGCCCCCGATGTAGATGCCGATCGCTCGGTAGGGAGACCTGCGCCGCCAGGCGCGCATGGCGCTCCTGCTCGGCGCGGTGCACGCATCGAAGCCGAACCCCCGGTAGCTGGCGACCGCGGTCGGCAGCGGCGGCGCTGGCATCGGCTGGCGCATCCGCGGTGAGTCGCCCCGCGCCAGGGCCGCCCGCGCCGCCGCCCCGTCCAGATGCCCGGCCCTGACTGCCTGGGCCGGGCTCTGCGCGGTCATGACCGGCGGCGGGAGCGACGCGCTGGCAAGGATCCGGTAGATCACGGTCGGATCGGTGCCGAAGGTCGCCGTAACGGTGATGCCGCGGGCCTGGGCGGTGATCTCCCGCGCGACCGGATTCTCCGCCGAGCTACGCGCCGACCTGGCCGGCCCCGGCTGGATCAGGATCGACTCAGTGGTGCCGAGCAGCCAGCTCGGGCAGAACTCGTCGCCGCGCACCGCGCCCAGGTAGACGGCGTGCTGGTCGAACCGGACGCAGCCGCGCGACTGCGTCCGGTCGTCGACGACCGGCCATGACCTGGGCACCAGAAAGGTATAGCCGCGATACCTGACGGCCTTCAGCCGCACCCGTGCGTCACTGACCCGTGCGTCACCGGCCCCAGCGTGACCGGCCAGTGAGCTCCTGGCCACGGCCGCGCTTACTTCGCGCTCGCCGTGCCCGGTCGGTACCTGGCTCCCGCTCAGGGGCATCAGCGCGCAGAGAGCCGCAATAGCGAATCCGTCGCCGACCATGACGAATGACGTCCTCCCCGGTGAAGCCGCGGCCGGATCCGGTAACCGGATCCCCCGTTAAGACCTGCGGCTTGAGCGCCATTTATCGCATCGCCATAATCGACATTGCTATTACATTGCTTATGGCTAACGCGCACTTTGCAAATCAGCTAATCCGATAAATAGATTAGTAGCTGAAGTGTTTCTCGCTAAACCGACGCGCCGCGCGACGGCGGGGAGCCTGACCGCCGGAACCGCCTGCACGCATGGCAAATCTCGGCCCGTCGAGTGCCGGCGGACGGGAGCGCACGCGCGCGTAACCATCGCCGGCCGAGGCAGGCTAAGAAGAACCGGCGCCAGCGAGGAACACGAGAATGGCGCGGTCCGACGGTGAAAGAACAGCGGCCGACCGAACGTAAAGTCGGGCGCCGGCCGAACGCGAAGAACACGCGCCGCCGAACGCGAGAACGCGGCGAGGCGGTTAGGACACCGGCTCGAGAATAACGACCGGGATCTGGCGCTGCGTCTTGGTCTCGTAATCGGCGAAGCCGGGCCACTGGCTCTTGTGCGCTTCCCAGAGGCTGTGCCGCTCGTCGCCCTCGGCCACATGCGCCCGCACGGCCTTGGTCTCGCCTCCGACCTCGACCGATACCTCCGGGTTGACGCGCAGGTTATGGAACCAGTCAGGGTTCGTGTCCGCCCCCGCCTTCGACGCGAAGATGACCAGCCGGTCGCCGTCGGGCCGGTACATCACCGGGTTGACGCGTTCCTGGCCAGTCCGGGCGCCCGTCGTATGCAGGAGCAGCAGCGGCGCGCCCTCGAACGGCCCGCCGACCTTGCCGTCATTCGCCCGGAACTCTTCGATGATCTTGGAATTCCAGTTCTCAGCCATGATCCTCCTCCAGTGGCCGTGATGGCCGATGGCCCTCAGGGCTCAGAGTCGCGCCCAGCGACACTTAGCCACCCTGGCAACAGCTAACCATCGGGCACCGGCCCGTTAATCCAGCAGCGCACGATCGGATTGGTGTTAACGACCGTCCCTGGTCAGCAGCCAGCGGCCGGCCTCAGGATCGAGGCACAGCCGGTAGGTCGCGCGCGGCACATTCCGGCCCGGCGCCGCTGTCACCAGCCAGCACTGCCAGGCGGTCCGGTCCCC
>JADGPC010000412.1 GCA_017882645.1 Streptosporangiales bacterium
CCGAGGTCCGCGGGTGGCTGGAAGCTCATTGGGATCCCGGGCTCAGCCTGGCCCGGTGGCGGACATTGCTCGCCGACTCGGGCTGGGCCTGCCCGACCTGGCCGCGTGAGTGGTGCGGCCGCTCCCTGCCCGCCGAACTGGGCCGTCTGGTGACCGCCGAGCTGAGGCGAGCGGTCGTGCCCGGGCCGCCGGAGGGCCTCGGCATGATGCTGGTCGCGCCGGTGCTGATGGAGCACGGTAGCGACGACCTCAAGCGCCGGTTCATCCGGCCCACGGTGACCGGCGAGATCACCTGGTGCCAGCTGTTCAGCGAGCCAGGCGCCGGGTCGGATCTGGCCGGGCTCACGACCAGGGCGGAGCGGGACGGGACGACTGGCTGGTGACCGGACAGAAGGTCTGGTCGACGGGGGCGGCGACGGCTGATTTCGGCCTGCTGCTGGCCCGCACGAACTGGGACGCGGCCAAGCACCGGGGGATCACCGCATTCGTGCTGCCCATGCGCCAGCCGGGCGTGCAGGTGCGCCCGCTGCGGCAGATGAACGGGCACAGCTCGTTCAACGAGGTGTTCGTCGACGCGGCCGCGGTCCCGGCCGGCCATGTGATCGGCGAGCCCGGCGCCGGCTGGACGGTGGCCCGCGCGACGCTCGCCCACGAGCGCAGGCTCGCGTCGTTCCCGCCGCCGCCCGCGACCGCGACCGGCCTGGCGTGGCAGCAGGCGATCGCCGAGCGGACCGCCGCCGCGGAGCCGCACAAGTGGTACCCGCAGCGGGCTGGCCGGCCTGACCTGGTGATCCCGCAGGCCAGATCCGCGGGCCGGTCCGCGGACCCGATCGTGCGCCAGGAGATCGCGCGGCTGATCGAGCTCAGCTGGTCCGCCCGGTGGATGGCCGACCGGGTGGCAGCGGCCAAGGCAGCGGGCCAGCCGCCCGGACCGGAGGGCTCGCTCGGCAAGCTGGCCAGCAGCCGGATCGCGCAGCAGGCCGCGCGGGTGCACACGCTGATCGCCGGGACGTCAGCGATGCTCACCGGGCCCGGGTCGCCGCTGGGCGGGATCATCGCGGAAATCCTGGTGTCGGTGCCCGGCATCTCGATCGCGGGCGGGACGGACGAGATTCAGCGCACGATCATCGCCGAGCGGGTACTCGGCCTGCCCCGCGAACCCGACGCGAGCAAGGACCTGCCGTTCCGCCAGGTACGGGCCGGCTGAAACCGAAGGACACCTGATGGCATTTCTGGAGCGCGGCGGCGTGCGCCTCGGCTACGAGGTATTCGGCGGCGACAACGAGAACCTCCCGCTGCTGCTCACGCACGGCTACGGCGCGTCGGCGCAGATGTGGGAGCCCAACGTCGGGACGCTCGCCGCGGCCCGGCCGGTCATCACCTGGGACCTGCGCGGCCACGGCCGCAGCGACTGTCCGCCGGATCAGGCGAAGTACACCCAGGCGGCCAGCGTGCAGGACATGGCCGCGATGCTCGACGCGGCCGGCGCGTCCCGTGCCGTGCTGGGCGGGCTGTCGCTCGGCGGCTACCTGTCGCTGGCGTTCTGGCTCGCGTACCCGGAGCGGGTAGCCGCTCTGGTCCTGTGCGACACCGGTCCTGGCTACCGCAGCGACGAGGCCAGGCAGCGGTGGAACGACCGGGCCATGGCCACCGCCGACCGGCTGGAGCGGGACGGTCTGGCGGCGCTCGGCGACGGACCGCGCCCGCCGGACGCGGTGCAGTGGTCGCCGCTCGGCCTGGCGCGCGCGGCCCGCGGCATGCTGACCCAGCATGACGGGCGGGTGATCGAGTCACTGCCGTCGATCGATATTCCCGTGCTCGTTCTGGTCGGGGCGGACGACAAGCCTTTCCTCGGGGCCGCCGAGTACATGGCGGCGAAGATCCCGCACGCCCGCCTGGTGGTCATCCCTGATGCCGGGCACGTGGCCAGTGCTGACCAGCCCGGGCTGTTCAGTCAGCATGTGCTTGCGTTTCTCGGCCAGACTGGCTAGCCAGCGGGCCGGTAACGCCGATCCTGGACCTGGCGACCAGCTCCTGCAGGGCCGCGACGTGCTGCTCGAAGGCCCGGCGGCCGGCCCGGCTCAGCCTGGCGGAGGTGCGCGGCCGCTTGCCGACGAATCCCTTGCGGATCTCGACGTAGCCTGCGCTCTCCAGCGTCGTGAGCTGCTTCGACAGCGCGGAGTCCGACAGGTCGAGCTCGTCGCGGATGAACCTGAAGTCCGCCCACTCGGCCGCGGCGAGCAGCGAGACGATCTCCAGCCGGGTCGGCGCGTGGATCAGCTCATCGAACCGCGCGGCCGTCATGCTCCGGCACCTGCGCGGCGACTGTGCATGATGCGGCGCAGACGGCGCATCAGCAGCGGGCCGCCGGCGGCCAGGGCTACTGCGCCGACCGTCGTGGCCATCGTCGCCGGAGCGGGCGAGCCGATTGCGCCCCGACCGCCGAGCAGCTCGGCATCGCGAACCCGGACACGGCGATAGGCGCCGAAGATCATTGTGCCGGTCAGGCCCACGATCGCGACGACGGCGACCGGAATGGCCACGGCCAGGATGAGAGTGTGCCGGTAGTCGGCCGCCGCGCCGATGACGACCATCGCGGCTCCGACGGCCCACCAGTACCAGCCGGGGACAAGGACCGCCTCGATCACCTGACTCTGCCGCCAGCCGATCTCGGCCAGGGCGCTGGCGGCGTTGTCGGGCTGCTGTGCTGTGGTCATGGCGACCTCCTGAGGTACAGGCAAGTATTTTCCCACTAGGAAAGTATCTCGGAACTTTCCAGTTAGGCAAGTACTTTCCGAGATTTCAGCAGCGGACCTCGCTAGGCCGTCTTCGCGACGATCTCCACGAGGTTGCCGTCGGGATCGCGCAGCAGGGCATTCCGGTTGCTGTTGCCCGTATTGTGAGGCGGCTGCAGGGCCGGCACCCCCGCGGCCACCAGTTCGTCGAAGGCCGCGTCGACGTTCTCGGTCCACACCACCAGGACCATGGCCGGGCTGCCTGGTGCGGCCTCGACGCCGTGCACTCTGCTGGCTGCCTCGACGGTGCCGAGGCCGATGGTAAACCCGTTCAGCTGAAGCTCGACGTGCTCGGGCACGCCCTCGGCCGGCGTGCGGAATGTCTCGGCGAAGCCGAGCAGGTCACGGTAGAAGTGCAGGCCGGCCTCGATGTCGCGGGTGTAGAGGTTGACCAGGGCGCTGACATACATGTTCAGAAATCTAACCCAGCCTAGCCCTCAGCGGGCGGCAGCTTCACCCGGTGAGCGCAGCACGCCGGCCTGCTCAAGCGAGGCGATCTGCTCCGGCGTCAGGCCGGCTTCAGCCAGCACCTCGTAGGTATGCTGCCCGGGCAGCGGGGCGGGACGGCGGACCGACGCCGGTGTGGCGGAGAACCGGGCCGGCGGCGGGATGACCTTGTATCGGCCCGAAGGATGCTCGGCTTCGGGCAGCGCATCGATGATGTCGTCGAGGCTGGCCGCGGGTGCCGCCGGGATCCCGTGCTCGGAGCAGAACGCGAGCCATTCCGCGGTCGTCCTGGTCGCGAGCACCCGGCTGAGCGTGGCGTAGCCGAACCCCGGCTCGCGCCACAAGCTGCGGCTGCCCAGCCGGGGGTCGCCGGCCAGGTCATCGAGGCCCGCCGCGCGCACCAGCGCGTTCCACTGCTCGTCGCGATGCGGCTGCAGTGCGATCCAGCCGTCCTTGGTGGCCGCCGCGGAGCGCAGCGGGGTGAGGATTCTGGGGTATCCGGCCGGACCGCGAGGCGGGCGGGTGATCGCCGAGCCGCCGTGCTCCACCAGGGTGAACGCGCGCATCGCGTCGATCATGGGCACCTCGACGCGCTGTCCCTGCCCGGTTCGCTCCCGGTGGAACAGGGCCGCGATGACGGCATAGGCGATGACCAGGCCGCAGACCTTGTCGGCGAGCAGCATCGGCACCAGGGCGGGCGGCAGCCCGGCCAGGTGCATCAGGTCGGGCACGCCGCTCGCGGCCTGGATCACGTCGTCGAACGCTGGGGAGTCCGCTTCTTCGGAATCCGAGGGAAAGCCGTTCGCCTGGCAGTAGATGACGGACGGTTGCACCGCGGTGAGGTCGGCGTAGTCCAGGCCGGCCCGGCGCAGCGACCGGGGCCGCAGGTTGGTCACGAACACGTCGCAGCCGGACGCGATCCGCAGCAGCGCGGCCCGGCCGTCCGGATGCGAGATGTCGATGGTCGCGTTCCGCTTGTTGCGCAGCAGGTTCAGCGAGACGCCCGAGAGCCCGCGGGCTGGTCCACGGCTCATGGTCCGGTTGATGTCGCCGTCGCGGCTCTCCACCGTGATCACGTCGGCGCCCAGGTCGCCGAGGATCTGGGTGGCGAGCGGCCCCATCACGACCGAGGTCAGGTCCAGCACTCGTACTCCGGCCAGCGGGCCCTGGCCGCTGGCCGCGTCCGGCGCCGGCGATTCGCTCGTCATCGCGCCTCCCAATTCTGTCCGTCGAGCGCAGCCACTAGGTTTGAGTGACCGATGAACCTGGAGGGGACTAACGATGGGACACATCGAGCCGACGCACAAGACTGCCCTGTGGAACCCGTTTGCGAATATGGCGACGCTCGCGGGCAAGGCGATCACGATCGTGCGGGGCGAGGGGTCCACCGTCTACGACACCGACGGGCGTGCGTACCTCGACGCGCTGGCCAGCCTCTGGTACTGCAATGTCGGCTACGGCCGGACCGAGCTCGCGGACGCCGCTGCCGCGCAGATGCGCGAGATCGCCGGCTTCCAGACCTTCGAGTACTACACCAACCCTCCGGCCGAGGCGCTCTGCCGCCGGATCGCCGATCTGGCGCCGATGCCAGGCGCCAAGGTCTTCCTGACCCCAGGCGGCGGCTCGGATGCGGTGGACACGGCCGGCAAGCTGGCCAGGGCCTACTGGCGCGCGGTGGGCGAGCCGACCAGGCAGGTCATCGTCTCCCGCACGCACGCCTATCACGGGATGAACGCCTACGGCACCTCGCTCGGCGGCATCCCGCTGCTGACCGAGCCGTTCGCGCCGTTGGTCGGCCAGGTCGAGCAGGTGCCCTGGGACGACCCGTCGGCGCTGGAGAAGACGATCGAGCTGCTGGGCGACAGCCGGGTAGCCGCGTTCTTCTGCGAGCCGGTGATCGGGGCCGGCGGTGTCTACCCGCCGCCCGAAGGCTACCTGTCGGCGGTCCGCGAGATCTGCCGGCGGCACGACGTGCTGTTCGTCGCCGACGAGGTAATCACGGGTTACGGCCGGGTCGGCGAGTGGTTCGCCAGCGGCCGGTTCGACCTCGACCCCGACCTGATCACGACCGCGAAGGGCCTGAGCTCGGGCTACCTGCCGATCGGCGCCGTGATCGCGGGGCCGAAGGTCGTCGAGCCGTTCTGGCGGGCCGGGTCGACCGAGGTGTTCCGGCACGGCTACACCTACTCCGGTCATCCAGCGGCGGCCGCGGTCGCCCTGGCCAACCTGGACCTGATCGAGCGCGAGCAGCTCATCGGCCGCGTTGCCGAACTCGAGCCGGTGCTGGCCCGGGTGCTGGCCCCGCTGGCCGGGCACGATCTGGTCGCTGCCGTCAGGTCGGGCACCGGGCTGCTGGCCGCCGTCGAGATCGACGAGGACGCGCGGACCGCCGATCCGATGATCGGCCAGCGGCTGGTGGCCGCCGTCCGCGACCGCGGCGTGATCACCCGGCTGCTGCGCGGCGTGGCCCTGCAGGTCTCGCCGCCCTTCGTGATCACCGAGGCGGAGCTGGCCCAGATCACCGAGGCCTTCGCGGGCGCCTTCGACGAGGTCGCCCGCTAGTCTTCGACCATGGCACCATTCCGGCGAAGCCGGCCGGGCTATGACCCTGGCGGCGATCCCGGCGTGCCGGGACTCGACGAGTACGCGCTGTGGCATGGCTGGCGGCCGCTCAGCCAGATACCGAGCGATCTTGACCCGTATCGAGCCGGTGATGACATGCGGCAGCGGGTCGAGGCGCTGCGCGAGATCGCAGCCGCGATGCCGGCATCGGCTGTGGTCAGGGCCGGCCGTCCGATGCGCACGCTGCCCGACGGCACCGTCCTCGACGACAGCGACCCCGAGCGCGTGGCGGCTGCGCTGGCGGCCATGCCAGCGCAGGAACGCGATCTCCTCCAGGCCCGGATTGCCGCCGACATAGCGCAACGGCGCGCGAGCAACACAACGCAACCGCGCGCGAGCAACACAGCGCAACCGCGCGCGAGCAACACAGCGCAACCGCGCGCGAATCGGGGCCGCGAATGACCGCCGCGCCCGCGCCGCTCCGGTTCGGCCTGGCCGGCACCGGGCACTGGGCCAGCATCGTGCATGCCCCGGCGCTGGCATCGACCGAGGGCATCGAGCTAGCGGCGGTCTGGGGACGCAATCCGGCGGCTGCGTCCGAGCTCGCGGCCAGGCACGGGGCCGCCGGGTTCGGCGACTTCGACGCCTTCCTGGCCGAGGTCGACGCCGTGGCGTTCGCGGTGCCGCCTGATGTGCAGGCCGGCCTCGCCACCAGGGCGGCCGCCGCGGGCAGGCACCTGCTGCTGGAGAAGCCGATCGCCACCTCCGAGCCCGCCGCGGAAGCGCTGACCCGGGCCGTGGCCGAGGCCGGCGTCGCCTCGGTGGTGTTCTTCACGGCGCGGTTCCAGCCCGACGTGCGAGCCTGGCTGGCCGAGGTGGCGCAGCAGCGGTGGGCAGGCGGCAATGTGGTCTGGCTCGGCACGGCCCTGGCCGAGGGCAACCCGTTCAACACCCCGTGGCGGCGGGAGAAGGGCGGGCTGTGGGATCTCGCCCCGCACCTGGTCTCGCTGCTGTGGGCCAGTCTCGGTGCCGTCCAGGCCGTCACGGCCGACGCCGGCAGCGGCGACGTCACGCACCTGATCCTGCATCACCGGGGCGGCGCGTCGAGCACCGTCACCGTCACCGTCGGCGCTCCCGAGGCGGCCGACGGGTCGGATGGATTCCTGTGGGGCGAGGCTGGCTGGTCCCGGATGCCGGGGGAGACCGGCCGGCCCGCGGACGCGCTGCGGCTCGCCCTCACCGAACTGGCCGCGAACATCAGGTCGGGCCGGACGGACCACGAATGCGACGTGCGCTTCGGCCGGGACGTGGGCCGGGTGCTGGCCGACGCCCAGCGCCAGCTCGACCAGCGCCAGGCCGGCGCGCGGAGTCCCGGCTGAGGTCCGCGCCTACTGATGCGTGACGGTGGCGCCCGCCGGAAGCTGGAAGGCGGACGCCGGCGGCGTGGCCGTGTACTTCGTGATCTCGAAGCTGGTCGTCTGCGCCGCGACCTTGACGTAACCGAGAATGCCCTGGCTGGTCGTGCAGATCGTGCTCGTGCCCTCGCCCTTCGCGAACAGGTCGACGCAGTTCATGCTGAAGCCGTTCACCGTCTTGCTCGACGTGGTCACCTTGTCCCCGGCCAGCCCGGCGCCAATGGACAGGGCGGTCAGGAAGGTGGCCCAGTGCTCCGGTGTGTAGATGGCGAACAGCTGGCTCTGGGCGATGGCGCTCGCCTTGGCGAGCTTCTCGCAGCTCCACTGGCCGCCCGCCGAGGCCTGCGAGCAGGAGTACTCGCCGGAGGAGTTGGCGATCAGGTTGGTGACGCTGGTGGCACCGCCGCTGGCAGTCTCGGAGAACGCGACGTTCGTCGGCGGCTGAACCGAGTACACGATCGTCGTCGGCGAGCCGCCCGTGGTCTGGTAGGTGGCCTGGAACGGAATGGCCTTGCTCTTCTTCAGGCTCTCGGTGAACGCCTTGATCGTGGCCCGGTTGCCGTCCACCGTGTGCCGGATGCTGTTGATCTTGTTGACGACCGAGCAGCCGGCCGAGCCGGCGCCGATCAGGATAATGACACCGGCGGCCGCCGCGATCCTGACCGAACCGCGACGACCGGCAACCGTAACGGCCCGGCGGAAATCAGCTGACATTGTGCGGCCTCCAGTGCCTAGGTTGCCGAGGATACGGCTTCCGGCGGCCCAGAGCTGACGTAATCGCGCACTGGGCACGTCACCGTAGCAAGTGCGGCAGGAAAACGGCAACGGCGACGCCAATGGCCGTAATCGACGCGACCAGCACCGCCCCGGCGGCCCCGTCTTTCGCGATCTTCGCCAGCGGGTGGAACTGCTGAGTGTGCAGGTCGATCATCGCCTCGATGACCGTGTTGAAGATCTCCGCGACCAGCACCAAGCCGATCACCAGCGCGATGCACGCCCACTGCACCGCGCTGATGCCCAGCACGGCCCCCGCGATCACGGCGGCGGCCGCGGCCGCGAGGTGGACGCGCATGTTCCGCTGCGTCCGGACGGCGTGCCACACGCCCTGCCCGGCGAAGGTGAAGCTGCGCAGGAAGGCCGAGACCGTCCCCCGCGGCTGTCCCTCGGGGCGAGGGCCGCCTGACCTGGGACCGGACGGCTCGCTCACCCGGATCACCCTATGCCAGCGGATCGTAGTAGTGCTCGTACTGCCAGACCCCGTCTTTGACCAGCGCCTCGTCGGTCAGCGGGCCGAACCGGCCGGGCGCCAGCGCCGCCACCTCACCTGGAGTGCCGCCAATCCACTGCGCCAGCGCCTCGCCGAGGGCGAGCGAGGACGAGAACCCGGACCCGTTGCAGCCGCTGGCGACCCAGAGCCCGGGCACGTCCGGCACGGGACCGAGCACGAACCGCCCGTCCGGGCTCATCGTGAACATGCCGCCGCGATGCTCGGCGACCGGGAGCCCGCTGGCCGGAACCTCGTGCCGGACCAGCCCGGCCAGCCGGATCAGCACGCCCTGGTCGAGCGGCATCTCGTCGGTGCACGGCGGCGGATCGGCGACGTCGAACGGCAGCGGATCGGCCTCGAACCCGCCGACCATCAGCCCGCCCCTGGCCGGCCGCAGGTAGACGGCCGCGTCGACGACCCGCACGATCGGATCGGCCTGGCTGACCTGCCGATCCGGCTCAGTGATCGCGAGCTGGTGCCGGACCGGCGCGACGGCCACGGTCCCGCCCGCCAGCGCGGCTACCTGCCTGGTCCAGGCTCCGGCCGCGTCCACGACGACGGGCGCGCCAATCGACCGCTGCTCGGTCTCGACACCACCCACCCGGCCGTGCGACAGCGTGATTGCGGTGACCCTCTCCCGCTCGAGCACCTCGGTTCCGTGCCGCCTGGCCGCGGCCAGGTAGGCCCGCACCAGGTCGGCAGGCTCGTCGATGTAGACGTCTTCCGGGCACCACAGCGCGAACTCCGCGCCCGTGCCGTGGTAGTAGGAGACGTTCGCGCTCACCTCGTCAGGCGTCGCCGGACGGAGGTCGACTCCCCAGCCGCGCGACTGGCGCTCCTCGGTCCGCAGGTAGGCGGCGTGGGCGCCGGTCCTGGCGATCAGGTAGCTGCCGGACCTGGTGACATCGAGCGGGACGCCGGCCCAGTCGCCGAACGTGACCGCCCTGGCAATGCTGCGCCTGGCCAGGCCGGTCCGCAGGCTGTCGGCCTGCACCGACTTGAACAGGCCAGCGGCGCGGCCGGACGCCTGCGAGCCCGCGGTGTCCCGGTCGACTACGACGACCGACCGGCCGGCCAGCGCGCAGTGCAGTGCCGTGCTGAGCCCGAGCGCTCCAGCGCCGATTACCACGATGTCCGCGTTCATCCCGCCAGTCTGCCGCACCGATGCCGAGGGCAGAATAAGCCGGGCCAGCCGCGAGCGCAGGCGGCGTTCCGCGCGATCAAGGCCGAGGGCGGCTGGGGCGGTGTCTGCGTCGAGTACGCCGCCGTCTCGCGCGACTCCGACGAGACCCCTGCGATCAGCGCCGACCTGTGGGACGACAGCGATGCCGCGAGGCTCGCGCTGACCGCCGAGGCGGTGCACGCGCACGGCGCGCTGGCCGGGATCGAGCTGTTCCACGGTGGCGCGGCGAGCCCGGACGGCAGCTCGCGCGCGGTCCGGCTGGCGCCCAGCCAGGTCACCTCCGAACTTCAGCATGGCTCGCTAGCCGCCGAGATGAGGAGTCGAGATATCGCCAGGATCCAGCGCGACTGGGTGACGGCCGCGCGGCGGGCGGCTGACGCCGGCTTCGACATCGTCTACGTGTACGGCGCGCACGGCTACCTGCTGACGCAGTTCCTGTCCCGGGTCACGAACCAGCGGACCGACGGCTACGGCGGCAGCCTGGCCAGTCGCGGCCGGTTCTGGCTGGAGACCCTGGCCGCGGTACGGGACGCGGTCGGCGGCCGCTGCGCCGTCACGACCAGGATCCCGGTACACGGCGGCTGCGAGCTTCCCGGCATCGAGACCGACGACATGCTCGAGCTGATCGCGATGGCCAGCGACCTGGTCGACCTGTTCGACG
>JADGPC010000413.1 GCA_017882645.1 Streptosporangiales bacterium
CAGGTCTCCCCGGTGAACGAGGACGTCCAGGGCAGCGACGGCACCCACCAGGCGTCGGTCGCGACGTTGTAAGCCAGGCTGCCCAGCGCGTAGGCGTCGGGCGGGAACAGCAGCACCTTGGCCACGGTCGCCAGCTTGGGCTTGAAGCCCTGCTGGACCGACTGCTTCCACATGGTGGCGAAGTCGGGTGGCAGCGGCACGTTGGTGAAGAAGTCCGCCTTGGCGGCCTTGAACTGGGAGATCATCGACGAGTAGTTCGTGGTCCCGTCGGTGTAGGGCGCTGACATGACGAAGGTGTAGCCGGCGGGCTTGGCGATCGGCGGGAACACCGCGCGGAACGCGTTGCCGTCGGAGTCGTTGGGGAACGCGGCGGCGACCACCTTGTTGGTGTGCAGCTGAGCGTGAATCCGGTCCCACATCGGGATGAAGGCCTTGACCAGGTGCTCGGCGCCGAGGAAGTACATGACCACGAACTTCGGCTTGAGGGTCGGCTTGAGCGGGTCGCCGCCGAGGTTGACGTACCAGGCTTCCCACGGAATGTTCGCGCAGATCAGCGGCGTGCCGAGCGTCTCGGCCTGGCTGGCCACCGCGTTGACGGTCTCCGGAGTGGACGAGGCGAGGAGAAGATCGACGTTGTCGCTCAGGATGGCCGACTTGGCCAGGTCCCCGGCCCGGGTCGGGCTGGACTGGGTGTCGTAGGACTTGATGGTGACGGAGAAGGTCTTGCCGCCGATCTTGAAGCCGTTCTTGTACGGCGCGGTCTGCTTGATCTTGGAGATCACCCAGTTGTCCGGAGCGCCGAATCCGGCCAGCGGTCCGGTCAGGGGGTGGATCCAGCCGATCGTGATGCCCTTCGTGCCGCTTGAGCTGGCTCCCTTGATACCGGAGGAGCAGGCCTCGAGCAGCCCGCCGGTTCCCACGACGGCTGCGCCAGTGCCGACCGCGCGCAGCAGGCCCCGTCGGCTGATGCTGCCGGCCGGGCTTGTGCCGCCGGGTAGCACGCTCTGGTCACTCATCTGTCATCTATCTCCTTGTTAGGTCGTGTCGCAGGGCCGGGACCACGCCTGCGGCAGCCGCGCCTGAACTAGTCCGCACGCCGGCGTCCGACATCTGCCTCGAATCAACGGTCAGCTCATGGTCAGGCACTGCGGGACGAAGGCACTGATAGTGTGCGCCTGGCGTACGGTCATGCGCAATACGACTAGGCGCAATGTAGAGATTCCCTTCACAACGGTCATGTTCACGGCAGGACGCGACCCGGCGAAAGGCGGCCGCGGCGCGGAACGCGGGCCATAACGGCTGCCGATCCGCTCCTGGCGGCCAGGCCACTTCGCACTCGGGCCGGCGGCTGTCGTCCGGGCGAGCGCATGACCTGCCGCGACGCTGCGGCGATCCCCGGTCGCCTTACTGCCGGTCCGGTCCGGTCGAGGACGCCGCGCACTGCCGTGCATATCTCCCGCCGCCGCGTGCCGCGCTACGCCAGATATCGGACCTGGCTTCCGCATGCCGAGAACCTAAACTTCGGCTGTCAGTAATGTCAACAATTTTGTGGCCTTTCTCGCTTAGGCGAGGAGCGCGGCCGGAACCAGGACCGTCATCACCAGATCACGCTCGTCCCGGCTGGGCTGTGGTTTCGATCGATACAACGGCGGGCCTGAAGCTGGGCACAGTGAGATTGTTGACAATATTGCCGGTGGAGGATTAGCTTCCGAGATCAGCGCATCGGCCGGCGGCTTCGGCTGCCGTGCGGGAGGGGAAGGAGCTGCGCCGTGCCGGAGGACCCGAAGCCTGCGGTCACCGAGGCGCTCCGCACGGCGATCCTGGCGGGCGAGTACGCGCCGCGGCAGCGCCTGGTCGAGATCGACCTGTGCGAGCGATTCGGTGCCTCGAGATTCATTCTCCGCTCAGCCCTGCAGGAACTGGCGGCACAGGGTCTGGTCGAGTTTCAGCGCAACCGGGGTGCACGGGTACGCGATGTGTCCTTCGCCGAGGCGATCGAGATCACCGAGGTCCGCATCCTGCTCGAGGGCCTGCTGGCGGCGCGCGCGGCCGAGCGGGCGAGCAAGGCGGACATCGCCATGCTGCGCAAGCTCGTCAAGGACATGCGCGCGGCGGTGAATAATTCGGAGCTGCTCAGGTACAGCGAGCTGAACGCCCAGCTGCACGCCGCGATCCGCGACATCGCGGCCCATGAGACGGCCGCCCGCCTGCTCCGCCAGCTGCGCGATCAGACCGTCCGGCACCAGTTCTCGCTGTCCCTGGTACCAGGACGGTCGGCGGTGTCGCTGCCGCAGCACGAGGCAATTGTCGCGGCGATCAGCGCGTGCGAGCCGGAGCAGGCAGAGCGGGCCATGCGCAGTCACCTGCACAGCGTCATCGAGGCATTCCGGGCGCTGTCGGCCGCGGCAACGCAGCTGTGACAGCGGCAGCGTCACGGCAGCTTAGCCACGGCCTTGCGACTTGAGGTCGACTTCGATCTGGCGTGCCGTCTCGAGCAGCGCGGGGAGAAGCTGGGTCAGCATCTCCTCGCGGCTGTGCCTCCTGGCGTGCGCCGACACGTTGATCGCGGCGGTTACCACACCCGAGGAATCCCTGATCGGCGCGGCGATCGCCCGCAGCCCTTCCTCGAGTTCCTGGTCGACGATCGAGTAGCCCCGCTGGCCGACCTCGCGGATGATTTCTCCCAGCCGGTCGGGGTCGGTGACCGTCTGCTCGGTGAACGCCTCGAACGTGGTCCCGGCGAGGTACTTGCCGAGTTCTTCCTCGCTCAGCCCGGCGAGCAGCACCCGGCCCATCGAGGCCGCGTAGGCGGGGAACCTGGTGCCGACCGAGATCGCGACCGTCATGATCCGCTTCGTCGCGACCCTGGCCACGTAGACGATGTTCGGTCCGTCAAGCACGGAGATCGACGTGGATTCGTGCACCTTGGCCGACAGCTCTTCCAGATGCGGTTCGGCAACCTCGGGCAGCGCGAGTCCCGACAGGTAGGCATAGCCGAGCTCCAGCACTCTGGGCCGGAGCGAGAACTCCCGGCCGTCACTGCGGACATAGCCGAGCCTGACCAGCGTGAGCAGGAACCGGCGGGCAGCGGCCCTGGTGAGCCCGGTGGCCCGGGCCACCTCGCTGAGGCTCAGCCGCTCCCGGTCTGGCCCGAATGCCCTGATAACTGCCAGTCCGCGATCCAGGGACTGCACGAAATCGCTGTCCCTGGGGTGCGCCGCCTCCGGCATCGTGACCGCCGCGGCGTCCTCGGTCAGCGCTGCGCGATCCTCGGCCGGCCCCGCGCCGTCCTCCGGCCGTACCGCGCCGTCCTCCGGCGCTTCGGGCACTGCCCCGTCGGCCGGGTGCCCCGCGTCGGGGGAGGTGTTCGCTGTGCGCCCCGAAGTTCTCATCTCAACTGCATGGTAACGCCCGGGGGCGAAATCCTGGTTAGCCGAGCCGGTTGGACCCGCCGCCCAGGTGACCGAGCAGCGCCGTCGTGACCTCGTCAGGCGATGAGACATTCGCCAGGTGAGCGGCACCGGCAAGGACAACGAGCCGGGCGCCGCCGATGCCGGACGCGATCAGCGCCCCGTGATCGGGCGGTGTCGCCGGGTCCTGCTCCCCGGCGATGACGAGCGAGGGTGCCGTGATCGAGCCGAGCCGCGACCGCAGATCCATCGCCGCGATGGCCGCGCAGCAGCCCGCGTAGCCGGCCGCGTCGGTGCGTTCCAGGTCGGCGGCGAACGCGGCCGTGACGGCGGGCTCGCGCTCGGCGAAGGCCGCGGTAAACCACCGGCCGATCGACTGGCCGCAGATCGAGGCCATCCCGGCCGCGGCGACCTGGTCGGCCCGGGCCAGCCAGGCCGACGACGGCGGCAGGTAGGCCGACGTGCAGATCAGTCCGAGCGCCGCGATCCGGCTCTGGTGCTCGGCCGCCAGCCACATCCCGATCATGCCGCCGAGCGAGATCCCGCAGTAGGCCGCCTGCTCGATGCCGTGCTGATCGAGCAGTGCGAGCACGCCAGCACCGAGGCCGGCGATCGAGTACGGCCCGGCGGGGGCGGCCGCGCCCCCGTGTCCTGGCAGCTCGAACCGCAGCAGCCGGAAGTGCTCCGCCAGTGCCGGTACCTGCGGGTCCCAGACCGCACGGGAGGTCCCGAGCGAGTCGCCGAGCACCAGGACCGGGGCCCCAGCCGGCCCTTCGAGTGAGGCCGTCAGCGGCAGCGGGCGCGGGGCAGCGCCGGGATCAGACATCGAAGAAGACGGTCTCGCGATCGCCACGCAGCCGGATGTCGAACCGGAACTGGCCCGGCTCGCCGCCCGGAACCGCGCTGGCGATCAGCGTGCCCCGCCTGGCCTGGTCGCCGATCGCGGACAGGACCGGGTCGGCCGCGTTCGCCTCGGCCTGGTCAGGAAAGTAGATCCTGGTCACGACGCGGTCGAGCAGGCCACGGGAGAAAACCGAGACGTCCAGGTGCGGTGCCTCTGTGCCGCCGGCCGGGCATGGCAGCGAACCGGGGCGAAGCGTAACAATTCGGTACTGGCCGCTGGCGTCGGTCGGGCATCTGCCGAAACCGCGGAACCCGGCCGCGGCGGGCCTGGCGGCACCGCGCGGGTCGTCCGGATGGTCGAACCGGGAATCCGGGTCCGCCTGCCAGGTCTCGATCAGCGCGTCGGTCACCGGCTGGCCGGCGCCGTCGAATACCTGGCCGGTGATCGTGATGGCGCCGGCCGTCCCTTCGGGCACCACGAACGGGCCGTCCGGCCACGGCAGGACGATGGCCAGGAACGGGCCGACCGTCTGCGAGGGCGTGATGGGCAGGCTCACGCGTCCTCCTGCGTCTCGAAGACGGTCGCGCTCGGGCCGCGCAGCACGATGTCCCACTCGAAGCCCAGCGCCCAGTCCGGCTCGGTCAGGCTGAGCTCGAACCGGGCGATCATCCGCTCGCGGGCCTTCGGGTCGGGCACCGAGTTGAAGATCGGGTCCTGCGCGAAGAGGGGATCACCGGGAAAGTACATCTGGGTGACCAGGCGCTGGGTGAACGCCCGGCCGAACAGCGAGAAGTGGATGTGGGCCGGACGCCAGGCGTTGAGGTGATTCCGCCACGGATAGGCTCCCGGCTTGACGGTGACGAACCGGTACCTGCCGTCGGCGTCGGTCAGGCAGCGGCCGGCGCCGTCGAAGTTCGGGTCGAGCGGCGCCGGGTGGTCGTCGACCCGGTGGGCGTACCGCCCGGCTGAGTTCGCCTGCCAGATCTCGACGAGAGTGTCAGGAACCGGCCTGCCGCCGGAGTCCAGCACCCGGCCGGTGACGATGATCCGCTCGCCGAGCGGCTCGCCCGGATGGCGCGTGGTCAGATCGCTGTCCGCGGCGGTCACCCGCTCCGCGCCGAGCAGGGGGCCGGTCACCTCGGTCAGCCACTGCGGCATCGGCACGAGCGGCTGCGCCGGGGCGCGCAGCTGAGAGGAGCGGTACTCCGGCGAGTTGAGCGGCGGATGCACTCCGTCGGGCCGCTCGTAGCGGGGCAGGATCAGCCCGCCGCTGGCGACCCCATGCTGCCCGGTACCGTGCGGATCGGCGGTCATCGGGCTGCTCCTTCAGTCACCCTGCCGGCGGGCATCGTGGCGAGCAAGCCGCGCAGTGCCGCCAGCTCGGGCTCGGACGGGGCCGGGATCTCGCTGAGGTTGGCTGAGACCCGCAGGTCCCAGCCAGTTCTGCCCTTGATATCGGCAACGGACACCCCGGGGTAGATCCCGGACAGCATGAGCTCGCTCGTC
>JADGPC010000061.1 GCA_017882645.1 Streptosporangiales bacterium
ATCCGCCGCCGGACAGCGCGAGCAGTGCCGATACCGGCACCGCGAGGACGTGCCGTACCGACTCAATGGTGAGCGATACCTGAACGGGAACGCCGGTGCCGGTCCCGGTCACGCCGGGCCGGTCGGGCGTCACGGTGATCACCGGGACGACGACCGTCCGCCTGGCCGTCGTCACCTGGTAGGGATCCTGCCCGGGCACCGCCGCCTGGCCCGGAGTGACCTCGATGCCGCCGAGACGACCGGGGACCGGGCCGAGGGTTCCCTCAGATGCCCTGCCGTCGCTGTTCGAGCCGTTCCGCCGGCTCGAAGGCCGCACTGGCCGCACTGACGGGGCCGGACTCGGGCTGGCCATCGCCCGCTCGGTCGCCGGCCTGCACGGCACCACCGTGCGGGCCAGGGGCCGGACGGCCGGCGGCCTCGACGTGGAGGTTGCGCTGCCCGGCCGGCTCACCAGCGGCACTGGCTGACGCGTTGGCGTGCTGATCTTTGGGCATGATGCCCGATGGGGAACGATGCGTGACCTCATACGCACACTGAGTAGTGGGGGCCTGTAATGGCGGGACTACTTCAAGCGGACAGGATCGGCCCGGTCGACGTAGCCGTGATCGCGTTCGACGGCAGCGACCTCAGCGGGGATATCGCGCCGGCCCTGCTCGATCTGCAGGCCAGCGGCACGGTCAACGTCATCGACCTGGCCTTCGTCAGGAAGGACGCGGACGGCTCGACCGCGATCGTCGAGGTCGCCGACGACACCGTGGCCGCGGCCTTCGACCAGATCGCCGACTCACAATTCGACCTGCTCAGCGAGGCCGACCTGACCGATCTGGCCCGAGGGCTCGAACCCGAGTCCGCGGCGATGGTCGTGGTCTGGGAGAACAGCTGGGCGGCACGCTTCGCGTCGGCCGTCAGGCAGTCGCACGGGCGGGTAGCGATGCTGGAGCGGATACCGCACGAGAACGTCGAGCGGGCCATCACCGCTCTCGAGGAGTAGGAGCGCTCATGCGCCGAGGGATGCGGGGCAGGCCGATGCCCAGGCGGATGGGACGGCCGGGTCTGCTGGGCACCGTGGCCAGGACCGCGGTAGTCGCCGGCACGGCGACGGCCGTCGTCGGCGGGGTGCACCGGCACCAGGATCAGAAGACGGCCGACCAGCAGGCCGCCGACGCGCAGCAGCAGCAGCTCGCTGACCAGCAGCAGCAACTCGACGCTCAGCAGCAGCAACTCTCCCAGCAGGCAGCGGCCCCGCAGGCACCACAGCAGGCGGTATCGCCGCAGGCCGCCGCGCCGGGCGGTGAGGATCGTCTGGCCAAGATCAAGGAACTCGGCCAGATGCGGGACCAGGGACTGCTGACCGACCAGGAGTTCGCGTCCGAGAAGGCCCGCCTGCTCGCGACTTAGCCGGCGCCGGCCGCGTGGCACCGCACGGGACCGCCGCACGGGACCGCCGCGAACTGCGGATTCTGCCTGGTATGCCAGAATGTTCCCGTGCCGTCACCGCCTGATTCCGGAGCCAGCAGCCCGGCCTCGTCGGCCGGGCCGGCCGGCAGCGACCGGCTCGCGTGGCTGGAGGAAGGCGCGCATCAGGTCGTTCCCGGGGTCTACCGGATCCCGCTGCCGCTTCCGTTCGACGGGCTCCGGGCCGTGAACGCCTACGCCATCGAGTCCGCCGGCGGCCTGACGATGATCGACTCCGGCTGGATGCTGGAGACGACCAAAGACCAGCTCGAGCGCTCGCTGGCGAGGATCGGCGCGGGGTTCGGCGATATCCGCCGGTTCCTCGTGACTCATATTCACCGGGATCACTACACGCAGGCGATCGGCCTGCGCCGGATCTTCGGGATGAAGGTCGCGCTCGGCGCGGACGAGAAGCACTCGCTTGACCGGTTGCTCAGCAAAGACTCTTTCGCGATGTCGCCGCAGGCCGAGCGGCTGATCAGGGCCGGCGCCCAGCCCCTGATGGACAAGATGGCGCAGGCCGGGATGCGGCCGCCGACCGGTGACCAGGGGTACGAGGAACCGGACGAGTGGATCTCCTCAGGCGCGGTCTTCGACCTTGGCCGCCGCAGGCTCGAGGCGATCGCGACCCCTGGCCATACCCGCGGCCACGTGGTGTTCGCCGACGCCGAAGCCGGGCTGCTGTTCGCCGGAGATCACGTCCTGCCCCACATCACGCCGTCGATCAGCCTGGAAGCAGCGCCGCAGGAACTGCCGCTGCGCGACTACATCGAGTCGCTGCTGCTCGTGCGCCGGATGCCGGACCTGACCCTGCTGCCCGCCCACGGCCCGGTCGCGCCGAGCGTGCACGCCAGGGTGGACGAGCTGCTGGACCATCATGACGCGAGGCTCGCTGCCATGCTCGCCGCGCTGGCCGACGGCCCGCGGACGGGCTACGAGGTGGCGCTGGCCATCCGGTGGACGTCAAGAAGCAAGGAACTGACCGAGCTCGATCTGATGAACCAGATGCTGGCGGTCGGCGAGACGCTCAGCCACCTGGACCTGCTGGTCGCCCGCGGCACAGCTGTCGCGGATACCGACAGCGGCGCCTGGCTCTACCGGCCGGCCGGCTAGCCGCTCTGGATGCCCGGCGGATGCTAGCCATCTTTTCGGACCGGGCCAGGAGGGACATTCATCCGGCGGTCGACGCGTAGGCGACGGCGATCTCGGCGGCAAGCGCGGCGTTGTCGGCGATCAGGGCCCGGTTCACCGCCACGCTCCGGCCGTCGCTGAGCTCCTCGATCAGCGCGAGCACGGCCGGGGTGACCGCCTGGCCGGTGATGCCTTCCGCCTGGACCCGCTGCACGGCGCTGCTGATCAGATCGGTCAGGTCGAGGCCGTCGGCGGGCGGCCTGGCCAGGATCAGGCCGCCGTGCGGGCTCAGTCCCCAGTGGGCCAGGGCCACGCTAGCGGCCTCCGCGGCGGTGCCGACCACGGCGGAGACGGGCGGGCCGCCGGCGGCGGTGTAGAAGAGCGGCAGGGTCGGGGTCTGCCAGCCGAGCACCGGAACGGCCAGGGTCTCCAGAAGCTCCGCGGTGGCCGGCACGTCGAGGATCGACTTGGCTCCCGAGCAGACCACGACCACCGGAGTGCGGGCGATCTGGAACAGGTCAGCGGAGATGTCGAGCGACTCGGCGAACCCCCGGTGCACGCCGCCGATGCCGCCCGTGCCCATGAACGTGATCC
>JADGPC010000414.1 GCA_017882645.1 Streptosporangiales bacterium
ACGGCGCTGGTGAGCTTGAGCACCTCACCGTCGAACGAGCTCGCCTGCTCGATCGGAACGAAGACCTCGCGGCTGCCCACGGCGGCGACCAGACCGATCACCAGCGGCTGGTCGGCGCCGCGCAGCCGGACGATCACGTCAGCGAGCTTGCCGATCGATTCCCCTCGCTTGTCGGTGATCGGCCGGCCGGCTAGCTCGGAGAGGTGCAGCACGCGGCCGTTGCCCGCCTCAGGCGCCGCGGCGGCCGGTGATGTGGTCATGTCAGCCTTTCTGCTCTGCCGTTCCCTACCCCGGAACCTCCCCGGTCAGTGCGGGCGGCTGCGGTGCTCCCGGAGCACTGTTCGGGCAGCGCTAGCCCGGCACGGGTAGTACCGCAAGCGCTGGGAACACTGTCAGTGCCAGCGGGTGCCGCCCGATGGCTCACTCTGCCATCTTCCGGTGAACGGAGGATTACCTGGCCGACCTGTTAGCTATCTGATCGGTTCTGTGATCAATATTGTCGTAGCGGCGGGCCAGGCAGTACCGGCTTGCGGGGCGATCGCCGTCCCGGTTTCCTGCTCACTACGGTAACGATGGTAAGAAGGCCACGTTCGGGATGCCGGCGGCGCGTTCCTGACGGCCGGATCGAGCGGAGGAACGACAAGCGTGGCGACGGCGAGACAGGCGGACGTGCCAGGCGAGCAGAACGACCTGGGCGAGAGCCTCGGCTACGCCATCAAGCGGCGACTGCTCGGCCCGCCACTGGTGAACGAGCAGCTTGGCGAGGAGCGGCTGTCCAAGCCGCTGGCGCTTGGCGTGCTCGCCCCCGACGGCATCTCGTCCTCGGCCTACGGCACCGAGGAAATCCTGATCGAGCTGCTCAAGGGCGGCCTCGGGATCGCCGCATTCGCGCTGATCCTGCCGCTCACCGGCGTCGTGCTGTTCGTGATGGTGCTGGTCGTGCTCTCCTACCGCGAGGTCGTCAGCGTCTACACCCGAGCCGGCGGCTCGTACGTCGTCGCGCGGGAGAACTTCGGGCCGAGAGTGGCTCAGATCGCGGCCGTCGCGCTGCTGATCGACTACGTGGTCACCGTCGCCGTGCAGGTCGCCGCCGGCACCGCCGCCGTCGCGTCGGCCGTCCCGGCCCTGAGGCATCCGGAACTCATCACGATCATCTCGATCGGCATCGTGCTGCTGATGCTGTACGGCAACCTGCGCGGCATCCGCGAGGCCGGCCGGACCTTCGCGGTCCCGACGTACCTGTTCTCCAGCGTGATCATTCTCATGATCGTGGTCGGCCTGGTCCGCGAGTTCTTCTTCACGCTGCCGCAGGTGCATCTCGCGGCCGGGGCCAGCGTCTACGGCAAGGGCGTGCCGGACAACCACAGCGCGCTGATCACCTTCGGCCTGGTGTTCGTGCTGCTGCGCGCGTTCGCCAACGGCGGCTCGTCGCTGACCGGCATCGAGGCGGTCTCCAACGCGGTCAGCGCGTTCCGGCCGCCGGAAGGCATCAACGCGCGCAAGGTGCTGGTCACCGAAGGCATCATCCTGGGCACGCTGGTGGCCGGCGTCTCCTGGCTGGCGCACGTCACCCACGCCACGCCCTACACCTCGGGCGTGCCGACGGTGATCTCGCAAGAGGCGAATGTCGTCTTCGGCTACTCCGGATTCGGCCACGTCATGTTCATCGTGGTGCAGGCGGTCACCGCGCTGATCCTCTACACGGGCGGCAACACCAGCTTCAACGGATTCCCGTTCCTGGCCAGTTTCGTCGCCGAGGACGCCTTCTTGCCCAGGTGGCTGACTAAGCGCGGGCACCGGCTGGTCTTCTCCAACGGCATCATCGTGCTCGCCGTGCTGTCCTGCACGCTGCTGGCCGTGGCCGGCGCGAACGTCAACGCGCTCGTCCCGTTCTACGCGATCGGGGTCTTCACGGCGTTCACCCTGGCCGGCTTCGGCATGGCCAGGTACCACCACCGCACCCGGGAGCGGGGCTGGCACCACAAGCTGGTGATCAACTTCGCGGCCGGCGTGACCTCGCTGATCGTGGTCCTGATCTTTGCCGTCGTGAAGTTCAGCGAGGGCGCCTACGTGGTCCTGATCGTTTTCGCGGTCGGCGTGCCGGTGCTGATCAGGCTGAACCGGCAGTACCGGCTGGAAGCCGAGGTGCTCGAGCACATCAGCACGGGCGACGGGCGGCCGGCCAGGCCCGCGTCGCCGCCGACTTACTCGCGGCGCACGGTTTACGTCTTCGTCGACGAGTTCGACCTGGCCACGCTGGCTGGCCTGCGCTACGCGCGGAGCTTGCGGCCGACCA
Organism: Streptosporangiales bacterium; assembly: GCA_017882645.1. Taxonomy (GTDB): domain Bacteria; phylum Actinomycetota; class Actinomycetes; order Streptosporangiales; family Streptosporangiaceae; genus Chersky-822. The sequence continues at coordinate 2,297 of JADGPC010000414.1, forward strand.
GTCTGCGGGCGGTCCACTTCGTCATCGACAGCGCCCAGGCTGCCAGGCTCCGGCAGGACTGGGTCCGTGCCGACACCGGCGTGGTGCTCGATCTGGTCGACTGCCCGGACCGGCGGCTGGCCAAGGCGGCGGCCGAGATGGTCCAGGCCGAGGCTCAGCTCCCGGGCGTCGGGGTGACGGCCGTGATGCCCAGGCGCAGTTATACGCCGCTGCTCGGCCGCCTGCTGCACGACCGCACCGCTGACCGGATGGCCAGCCTGGTCAGCCAGATCCCGCACGCCGCGGCGACCATCGTCCCGTTCGACGTCAAGACCCGCGTCGAGCGCGTGGCCGCGCGACAGCGCGCGAAGGCCGCATCCGCCGAGGCGGCCGCCCAGGCCGCCGGCGGCGCGCCAGGTGACGGCCAGCCCGGACGGGCGCCGGCCGAGGCAGCGGCCGGCGCGGCCGGCCGGGGTGAGGAGACAGCCCGTGCTGGCCACGCAAGTGCTGACCAACCCGGAGCAGGCCGGCCTGGGGCAGGCCAGGCCGGGGCAGGCCAGGCCGGGGTCGACCAGGCCGGGGACGACCAGGCCGGGGTCGACCAGGCGGCCGGGGACGACCAGGACGAGCGCGAGCCGGCGCTGGGTGCCCCGACCCCGCGCGAGCCCGCACCGCCGGCCGGGCAGGCCACCGACGTGTCCGAATACAACCGGCCAGCGCCGTCCAAGTCCGCCACGCCCATCGGCCAGCTGCCCAGGCGCGGCAAGGTAACGGTCGAAGGCCGGGTGCACGCGGTCGAGATCAGGCCGGTCGAGCGCAATACCGTGCTGGCGTGCGAGATCATCGATGCCACCGGGCAGCTGACGGCCATGTTCTACGGGCGCTCCCACATTCCGGGGCTGGACCCGGGCGCCAAGGTCAGGCTGACCGGACAGGTCGGCGTGCGTGACAAGGAGGCCGTGATGATCAACCCGGCTTACGAGCTGCTCGCTCACGGAACGGGTGACTCGCCGACGTCATGATCCGGCCAGGCCACGGCCACGATCCGGAGCCCAGCTGTGACCAGCTCGGGCCGGGCGGGCGACCCGAGCACACGGCCGTGGCGGCGTCCTCAGCCGCCGGGCCAGGCCGCCAGCAGGGACACGGTCACTCGCATGGCCACGGGCACTCCCACGGCTCCAGGCTGACCCTGACCGGCGAGCACAGCCGGTCCCTGGTCGCCGTCATGCTGATCACGATCACGGTCGCGATCGCCGAGGCGGCCGGCGCCTGGGTCAGCGGGGCCCTGGTCCTGCTCGCCGACTCCGCGCACATGGCGGCCGACGCCGCGGGCGTCGGCCTGTCGCTGCTGGCCGTCGTCTTCGCGAGCCGACCGCCCACGGCCCGGCGCACGTTCGGTTACGCCAGGGCGGAGATCCTGGCGGCAATGGTGAACGCCGTGATCTTGTTCGGCATGTCGATCTTCATCGTGGTGGAGGCGGTCCGCCGGCTGATTTCCCCGCCGGCGGTCGAATCGCCGCTGCTCGTCATCTTCGGCGTGATCGCGCTCGCGGCGAACGCGACCAGCCTGCTGATCCTGCGCCGCGGCCAGGCCGAGAGCCTCAACATCAGGGGCGCATTCCTGGAGGTCGGGTCCGACGCGCTGGGCGCCGCCGCCGTCATCGTGACCGGCATCGTGATCGCCGCGACCGGGTTCACCCGGGCCGACCCGATCGCGTCGCTGCTGGTCGGGGCGCTGATCCTGCCGCGCACCTGGCGGCTGCTCGCCGACGCGATCAACGTGCTGCTCGAGGCCAGCCCCCGCGGCGTCGACCTGAGCGAGGTGCGGGCGCACCTGACCGGCCTGACCGGAGTGCGCGACGTGCACGACCTGCACGCCTGGACGATTACCTCGGGGCTGCCCGTGCTGTCGGTGCACGTGGTGGTCGAGCCCGAGGTGCTCGCCGACGGCCGGAGCGCGGTGATGCTCGACGCACTCCAGGACTGCCTGCGCGGTCATTTCGACGTCGGTCACTCGACGTTCCAGCTCGAGCTGGCCGGCCACGCCGACCACGAGCGCCCGATGCACCAGTAGGCAGTCCCGCAGGCCGGCCCCGGCACCGCCCTGGAACTGACCGCTACCGGCGAGTAGCATCCGGAGTATCGCGTCCTGGGGAGCTGCCGTGAGTACTTATGACCACTACGTGACCGAAGTGAAGGCCGACACGTGGGACGTCCCGATGACGGGCGCCGCCAGGTTCAGCTGGGAGTACGACAACGGCCGGAGCCGGCTGCTCGACCTGTACCAGCGGGGCAAGGACAAGCAGTGGGATGCGACCAAGCGGATCGACTGGGACATCCCGGTTAACCCGGCCAACGTGCTGGAGCAGACCGAGGAACTCAGCCCGATCTACGGGTCGCGGCAGTGGGAGAAGCTGAACCAGGCCGAGCGCGACAACCTGGGCATGCACCTGTCGTCCTGGCTGTTCAGCCAGTTCCTGCACGGCGAGCAGGGCGCGCTGACCGTTGCGGCCAGGATCGTGGAGTCGGTTCCCGACCTGGATTCGAAGTTCTACGCCGCCACCCAGGTGATGGACGAGGCCAGGCACGTCGAGCTCTACCAGCGGTTCATCAGGGACAAGATCGGCGTGTACTACCCGATCAACGACGACCTGGCCACGCTGCTGGCCGAGGCGCTGGCCGACGGCCGGTGGGACTACCCGTACCTGGGCATGCAGGTGCTGATCGAGGGCCTGGCGCTGGCCGCGTTCGGCGTGCACCGCGACATGTCGAACAACCCGCTCGTCACCCAGCTGCTGGCCTACGTCATGCAGGACGAAGCGCGGCACGTGGCCTTCGGCAGGCTGGCGCTGCGTGATTACTACGCCGAGCTCACCGATGCCGAGCGGGCCGAGCGCGAGGAGTTCCTGATCGAGGGCTGCTACCTGATGAACAGCAGGTTCCGCGCCGAGGAGGTCTACCAGACGCTCGATTTCGACGTCCAGGAGTGCATGGAGTTCACCGACAAGTCGCCGGTGCAGCAGGCGTTCAGGTCGCTGCTGTTCAGCCGGATCGTCCCGTGCGTCAAGGACATCGGCCTGTGGGGGCCGAAGGTCAGGCACGCCTTCGCCGATCTCGGCGTGATCGCGGCGGCCGAGAGCGACCTCGAGTCGCTGATGCAGGCCGACGAGGACCTGGCCGAGCGGATCGACGAGGCGAAATACCAGGCCGAGCTCGCCGCCAGGCAGGCTGAGGTGGACCAGGCCATCAGCGAGGCCGCGGCTGGCGTCTGACGACGCGATCAGCGCACCCGGGGCCAGTCCGGGTGCCCGCCGTTCACGGATTGTGACTGACCATCGCCCTGGTGTCGGTAATCTGAGCCCGCGCCAGCCCGTGCACAATGTCCAGTGACGGGGCCGCGCAGGGAGGCAGGCGAGTGAGCGAGCTCAGGATCACGTTCGCTGGCCAGACGTTCACGTTCGAGCCAGGCCAGACGGTTCGGATCGGCCGCAACCCGGATAACGCCGTCGTCGTATCCGATCCGATCGTCTCGCGTGAGCATGCCAGGATCAGCTGGCGTTCCGACGGCTGGGTCCTCGACGACCTCGGCAAGGGACGCACCTTCGTGGGCGGGCTCCCGGTGGCGTCGGTCAGCGTCCAGCAGCCACTCGACGTTCATCTGGCTAACCCGCTCGGACCCGAGCTGCGGATCGAGGTGGCTGGCACCGGATCGGCGGGCACCGGATCGGCGGGCACCGTAGCGCCCGGCACAACGACGCAGGCCGCCACTCCGCCCGGGGCCGAGATCGCGGTCGCGGCGGTCCGGGCCAGCACGGCGCAGTACCAGGGCCCCCCGCCGTCGAGGTCAGCTCAAGAGCACGGCGAGTCGGTCGGCTGGGGTGACCTGACCGGCCCGGCCGAGCAGGCCAGCATGCCAGGGCGGGTACGGCACGCGAGCGCGGTTCACCGCGAGGAACTGTGGCGCGGCGATATCTCAGGGACCCATTCCGGCCCCGCCTACCAGCAGCTGCCCGCGCACCACGCCAGGCTCGACTTCCCCGGCGGCGACTTCGCGACCGCTGTGCACATCCTGCTGCCGGTCCGCAGCTGGCTGAAGGACCCTGGCTGGAAGCAGGGTTCGCGGCTGCTGGTCATCGCGTACGGCCTGCTGCCGTCCCTCTTCGTCGTCCTGTTCTCCGCTACCCACGACCTGAGCGCGCCAGGCTGGGCCTACAGCCTGGCGATCGCGCCGCTCTGGGCCGTGACGTTCTGGGTCCTGATCAGGCCGGGGCCGATTACCAAGCTGGTCGCGTGGCTGGCCGTGGCCATCGTGGCCGGCGTCATGGTGCTGCTGCCGACGGTGACCCTGCCGTGGGAAGACGCGCTCGACAAGACCGCGACCGTGCACAACCTGCTGCCGTGGATCTACGGTGTCGGGTTCGCCGAGGAGGTCACCAAGGCGCTCCCGATTCTCGTCGCTGCCCTGTTGCTCCGGTGGGTCTGGAAGATCACGCTCGACGTGCGGATCTGGATGTTCCTCGGGACTATCGCCGGGCTCGCCTTCGGAGTCCGCGAGTCCGTCCTGTACACGTCGAGCTACCTGATGCAGGGCAACCACCGGGCCGACCTGGCCGTTCCGCTGATCCTGACCTTCGCCCAGCGGGTGTTCGTCGACGGTTTCCAGCACGCGGTCTGGGCCGGCATCGCCGCGTTCTTCATCGGCATGGGCGTGAACTACCGGAGGCGCCGGATCCCGCTCATCCTGTTCGGCATCACGCTGCCCGCGGTGCTGCACGGGCTGAACGACTGGAGCACCCAGCTGGCCTCGCACTGGCTCTGGATCGTGATGGAGGCCATCTCGCTGATGCTGTTCATCGGCTACACCATGTCGGCTGCCTCGATCGAGCGCCAGGTCAGGGATACCCCGCTGTTCCGGGGTGACTCCATGATCATGGGCGCTGTGCCGGCGGCCGACCAGGTCGAGCACCGGTAGCGACCGGCACTGTCCGGGCATACCGGCAGCACGGGGAGGTATTGGCCGGATCGAGGCAGGCCGTTACGATCGGCGGGTGACTGACTCGCCGATGCCCGCCTTCCCCGCCGGCTTCCGCTGGGGCGTTGCCACCGCCGCCTACCAGATCGAGGGGGCGGTCGCCGAAGACGGCCGCGGCGACTCGATCTGGGATACGTTCTGCCGCCAGCCCGGGGTCATCAGGGA
>JADGPC010000415.1 GCA_017882645.1 Streptosporangiales bacterium
CCCCACGCCGCGCAGGCGCAGTACCTCAGCCGACATCTGCTTCCTTCCAGCGAACAATCGTTGCGCTGCTGGTCATGACTGCGGGCCGGTCATGATTCTGGCGGCGGCGTCCAGGCGGCGACAAGCTGGCCCGCGCCGCCGTCCTGCGGCAGATCGGGCCAGTCACCGCCCAGTCCGATGATGGCAATGGCCGCCGCGGGGAATTCGGCCGGGCTGCCGGTCAGGATCTCCGCCAGGTCGGCGGCGGCCGGGTTGTGCCCGACGTACATCAGGCTGCGCACCTCCGCCGTCGTCTCGGCGAAGATCTCGAGCAGGTCGGCGGCGTCGGCATGATACAGCCGCGGGTCGTTGACCACTCTCGGCTCGCCGGCCAGCTCGGCGCTCACGTACTGCCAGGTCTGCCGGGCCCGCCGCGCATTCGAGCAGAGCACAAGGTCGGGCACCAGCCCGCGGGCGGCCAGCCACGCACCGGCCGCCGTGGCGTTCCTGCACCCCCTGGGACGCAGGGCCCGCTCGACGTCAGGACCGCCAGGCAGCTCGCCAGCCTTGGCGTGCCGCATAACGATGAGCTGCCGTTGCGCTGTCATGTCACCCATGGTCCCAGGCCGGGGCGCCGGTGGGCAAAGGCCGGCACGCGGGAACGGTCGACCGGCCTGTTCCCGGCTGACCGGCCGGCGGACGGCAAAAAGCGGCGGGTTCAGGCTCGTGGCCCGGACCCGCCGCCTCCGCAGATGCTCCTGGTCAGGCCGTGGCCGTCTCGGCCGGATGCTCGTCATTGGCCGGCGCGGCCGGACCGCTGGCGCCATCGGAGTCGGACGGCGCGATCCCGGTCGAGCGCCGCTTCGCGATCACGATCGAGGCGACTACGACCGCCAGCGCTCCGAGCGCGACGCCGATCCGCAGGCCGGTGTTGTCCGCGTACTTGACCACGCTGGTCGCGATCAGCAGCGAGACCAGGTTCATCACCTTGATCAGCGGGTTGATGGCCGGCCCGGCGGTGTCCTTGAACGGGTCGCCGACGGTGTCGCCGATGACCGTGGCCTCATGCGCCGGGGAACCCTTGCCGCCGTAAATACCGTCCTCGACCAGCTTCTTCGCGTTGTCCCAGGCACCGCCGGAGTTGGCCAGGAACACCGCCATCAGCACTCCGGCGGCGATCGCGCCGGCCAGGAACGAGCCGAGCGGCACGTACCCGAAGCCGAAGCCGATCACGATCGGGGTGAGCACGGCGAGCAGGCCGGGGGTGGCCAGCTCGCGGAGCGAGTCCTTGGTGCAGATGTCGACCACGCGGCCGTACTCGGGCTTCTCGGTGTAGTCCATGATGCCCGGGTGGTTCCTGAACTGCTCGCGGACCTCGAAGACCACGCGGCCGGCCGCCCGGCCCACCGCCTGGATCGCCAGGCCGGAGAAGTAGAAGACCACGGACGCGCCGACGATGAGGCCGACGAGCGCGTTCGGCCGGTCGATCGACAGGCTGAAGGCGCCCAGGTGGGTGCCGCGCAGGGCCGCCTCCACCGTGGTACGGAACGCGCCGAACAGCGCCGTGGCGGCGAGCACCGCGGTGGCGATGGCGATGCCCTTGGTGATCGCCTTGGTCGTGTTGCCGACCGCGTCCAGCCGGGTCAGCACCTGGGCGGCCTCGCCCTCGACGTCGCCGCTCATCTCCGCGATGCCCTGGGCGTTGTCCGACACCGGCCCGAAGGTGTCCATCGAGACGATGACGCCGACGGTGGTCAGCAGGCCGGTTCCGGCCAGCGCGACCGCGAACAAGGCGATCGTGGGATTGCCGGTGCCGAGCAGGAACGCGCCGTACACCGCGGCGCCGATCAGCAGCGCCGAGTAGACCGCGGACTCCAGGCCCACCGCGATGCCGGCCAGGATGACCGTCGCCGGGCCGGTACGCGCGGCGTCGGTGATCTCCCTGACCGGACGGCGGCTGGTCTCGGTGAAGTAGCCGGTCAGCAGCTGGATCGCGCTGGCCAGGACCAGGCCGATCAGCACGGCGCCGATCGCGAGCAGCCGGGGGTTACCCGAGTGGTGCAGGATCGTCAGGTCGGAGACGCCCTGGAGCTTGCTGAAGGAGGAGGGCAGGTACACGAACGCGGCCACGACGACCAGCACGAAGGAGAAGATCGCCGACAGGAAGAAGCCTCGGTTGATCGCGGTCATGCCGCTGCGGTCGTTCTTGCGCGGGGCGACGAAGAAGATGCCGGCCATCGCGGTCAGCACGCCGACCGCCGGGACGATCAGCGGGAAGACAAGGCCCTCCGAGCCGAAGGCGGCCTTGCCCAGGATCAGGGCGGCCACCAGGGTGACCGAGTAGGACTCGAACAGGTCAGCAGCCATGCCAGCGCAGTCACCCACGTTGTCGCCGACGTTGTCGGCGATCGTGGCGGCATTTCGGGGATCGTCCTCGGGGATGCCCTTCTCCACCTTGCCGACCAGGTCCGCGCCCACGTCAGCGGCCTTGGTGAAGATACCGCCGCCGACACGCATGAACATCGCGAGGAGCGCGGCGCCGAAGCCGAAGCCCTCGAGCACGCTCGCCGCGTTCGACTTGTAGATAAGGACGACCGCGGCCGCGCCGAGCAGGCCAAGGCCGACGGTGAACATGCCCGCCACGCCGCCGGTCTTGAACGCGATCCGAGTGGCGTCGCGCTCGCCGCTCTCCCGGGCCGCCGCCGCCACCCGGACGTTGCCGCGCACCGCAAGGGACATGCCGGTGAAGCCGGTCAGCGCCGAGAACCCCGCGCCGACCAGGAAGAAGATCGACCGGCCCCACCTGACCCCGGCCCCGTCCGCGGGCAGTATGAGCAGCACGAAGAAGATGATGACCACGAAGACGCTCAGCGTCCTGAACTGCCTGCGCAGGTACGCGGCGGCACCTTCCTGCACCGCCAGCGCGATCTCCTGCATCTTCGCGGTGCCCTTGCTCGCGGCCAGAACCTGCCTGACCAGCCAGCCGGCCATCGCGAGCGCGAGCACCGCGATGACGGCCACGATGGCAACCCAGGTCACGTTAGAGCCAGTCACGGTGGCCGCTCCATCCGCCAGAGCGGAACCGAGCCTTGTCATCCGTCCTCCTCAACAGGGGAAAGCA
>JADGPC010000416.1 GCA_017882645.1 Streptosporangiales bacterium
CGGCCAAGGCCTTCGGCATGAAGGCCACGCAGTTCTTCGTGGGCTTCGGCTCGACCATCTGGTCGACGCGGCGGGGCGAGACCGAATACGGCGTCAAGGCGCTTCCGGTCGGCGGCTTCGTCAAGATCACCGGCATGACCACCATCGACGACGTGGACCCGGCGGACGAGCCGCGTTCGTTCCGGGCCAAGCCAGGCTGGCAGCGCTCCATCGTCCTGGCGGCCGGCTCGTTCATGCACTTCCTGATCGCGTTCGTACTGCTGTGGATCCTGGCCGTCGGCGTCGGCGTGGCCGACCAGTCGGGGCGGACCGTCAGCGTGCTGCCCTGCGTTCCGGCCAAGGCGACGGCCCAGTGCGCGCCAGGTGACCCGCGGTCGCCGGCGGTCCTGGCCGGACTGCGGTCAGGCGACAAGATCGTGGCCGTGGCCGGACAGCCGGTGCACAACTGGACCCAGATCGGCGACGCCATCAAGTCGCACCCGGCTGGCACGCCCGTGCCGTTCACCATCAGCCGCGACGGCCGGCAGATGACCAAGCAGATCAGCCTGGCCAGCGTCACCTGGCACAAGGGCGCCTTCCTCGGCGTGTCGCCGGTCGTGGTGTACAACCGGGCCAACCCGTTCTCCGGGGTGTCGTACGCCGGAAACCAGTTCGGCAGCATCGCCACCCAGTCCGTGTCGGCGCTGGGCCGGATCCCGAAGGCGATCCCGTACCTGTTCTCCAAGAACCGGGCCAACACGCCTGGCGGCCAGGTCAGCAGCATGGTCGGCGCCGCCAATATCACCGGCGACGTGGTGGCGGCCAGCCTCAGCTGGCAGCAGAAGGTCTCGGTGGTCCTGCTGATCATCATCGAGGTGAATATCTTCGTCGGGATCTTCAACCTGCTACCCCTGCTGCCGCTGGACGGCGGTCACCTCGCGGTCGTGTTCTACGAGCGGGCGCGGGCCGGAGTCGCCAGGCTGATGCACAGGCCGGATCCTGGCCCGGTCGACATCAGGCGGCTCATCCCGGTGAGCGTCGGGGTGTTCGCCCTGCTCGTCGCCTTCGGCCTGCTGCTGATCGCCGCCGACATCATCAACCCGCTGTCCCTGACCCATTAACCCGGCCGGACCCGGCAGCCCGGAGATCCGGCGAACCGATGAGACCGTGAGGCGAGGAATCAGATGACCGTCAACCTGGGTCTGCCCGAGATACCGCCCGCACCGCTGGCACCGCGGCGGGCGTCCAGGCAGATCATGGTGGGCAAGGGCAAGCACGCCGTCCCGGTTGGCGGCGGGGCGCCGGTATCGGTGCAGTCGATGACGACCACGCTGACCGCGGACGTCAACGCCACGCTGCAGCAGATCGCCGAGCTGACCGCGGCCGGCTGCCAGATCGTCCGGGTGGCCGTGCCCTCACAGGACGACGCGGACGCGCTCCCGGCGATCGCCCGCAAGTCGCAGATCCCGGTGATCGCCGACATCCACTTCCAGCCCAAGTACGTCTTCGCCGCGATCGACGCGGGCTGCGCGGCCGTCCGGGTCAACCCGGGGAACATCAAGGCCTTTGATGACAAGATCGGAGAAATAGCCCGCGCGGCGGCCGACGCGCAGATCCCGATCAGGATCGGCGTCAACGCCGGATCGCTGGACAAGAGGCTGCTGGCCAAGTACGGCCGGGCCACGCCAGAGGCGCTGACCGAGTCCGCGCTGTGGGAGTGCTCGCTCTTCGAGGAGCACGGCTTCCGCGACATCAAGATCTCGGTGAAGCACCACGACCCGGTCGTGATGATCGAGGCCTACCGGCTGCTCGCGCAGCGCTGCGACTACCCGCTGCACCTCGGCGTGACCGAGGCCGGGCCGGCCTTCCAGGGCACGATCAAGTCGGCCGTCGCGTTCGGTGCGCTGCTGGCCGAGGGGATTGGTGACACCATCCGGGTCTCGCTGTCCGCGCCGCCGGTCGAGGAGGTCAAGGTCGGGACCGCGATCCTGGAGTCGCTCGGCCTGCGGGAGCGCGGCCTGGAAATCGTGTCCTGCCCGTCCTGCGGCCGCGCTCAGGTGGACGTGTACAAGCTGGCCGACGAGGTGACCGCCGCGCTCGACGGCCTGGACGTGCCGCTGCGGGTCGCGGTGATGGGGTGCGTGGTCAACGGTCCCGGCGAGGCCAGGGAGGCCGACCTGGGCGTCGCGTCGGGTAACGGCAAGGGCCAGATTTTCGTCCGCGGCGAGGTGATCGCCACCGTGCCCGAGTCGCAGATAGTCGAGCGGCTGATCGAGGAGGCCATGAAGCTGGCGGCCGCGGCACCGGCGGCGGACGCCAGCGCCTGAGCCGGCCTGACCGGCCGACGAGACCGAACGGACTGCTGAGATGAAACCAGGCGTGCTCGCTGTCGCGGCGACAGTGATGGTCGCCGTGGCCGGCTGCACCCAGGGCTCACCGGGACACTCCTCCGCCAGCCAGCCCTCCGCCAGCCAGCACAGCGGCTCGCCGGCCGCGGCCGGACAGGCCGGCCTGCACTGGCGCCCGTGCGGAAACGGCAACGCGGGCCTGCGGTGCGCCAGCCTGCGGGTGCCGCTCGATTACGCCCGTCCGGCCGGCCGGAAGATCACGCTCGCGCTCTCGGAGATCCCCGCGACCGCCCCGCCCGGCCAGCGGCAGGGCGTCCTGCTCGTCAACCCGGGCGGCCCCGGTGCCAGCGGGACCGCCATGGCGGGCTTTGTCGCGCAGGGACTGAGCCCGGCCGTAGCGGCCAGGTACGACATCATCGGCTTCGATACCAGGGGAGTCGGCGCGTCGGTGCCCTCCCTGCACTGCGACCCCGCATTCTTCGCCCATGAGCGCCCTAACTACATCCCGGCGAACGCCGCCGCCGAGCGCCTCCTGATCGGCCGGGCGAAGTCCTACGCCGCTGACTGCCAGCAGAAGTACGGCTGGCTGCTGCCCTACATGACCACGGCCAACATCGCCAGGGACATGGACCAGATCCGCGCCGCCGCGGGCCAGCGCAAGCTCAGCTATTTCGGCTACTCCTACGGCACCTACATCGGCCAGGTGTACGCGACGCTGTTCCCGCAGCGGGTCCGGCGGATGGTGCTCGACAGCACCGTGGACCCGACCGGCGCGTGGTACGCCGACAACATCGCGCAGGACTACGCGTTCCAGGGCCGGATCCGGGCGTTCTACGCCTGGGCGGCGCGATACAACCGCGTCTACCATCTCGGCAGCACGGCCGCGCAGGTCAGCCGGTCCTGGTACACGGCGCAGGCCAGGCTGGCCGCGCATCCGATCGCGAAGTCGTCCGGGCCGGCCATCGGCCCGGACGAGTTCAACGACACGTTCGTGGCTGGCGGCTACGACAACGGCTACTGGCCCGCCCTGGCCGCCGCAGCTGCCTCCTACCTGCACTCCGGCTCGGGGAGCCAGCTGGTCCAGCTCTTCAACCAGGTCGGCAAGCAGGGCGAGAACGAGTTCGCGGTCTACAACGCGGTCGAGTGTGCTGATGTGGCCTGGCCGCGCAGCTGGGCGAAGTGGAACGCCGACACCAGGCGGGTCTACCAGTCGGCGCCGTTCGAGACGTGGGACAACGTCTGGTTCAACGCCGCCTGCGCGTTCTGGCCGGTGCACGGCCCGGCCAAGCCGATGCACATCGGCGCTCCCGGCCTGCCCGGCATCCTCATGCTCCAGGGCACCCTGGATGCGGCCACCCCGTACGCCGGTGCCCAGAACGCGCACCGGCTGCTGCCGACGGCCAGGATGGTCGTGGTGCGCGGCGGCGGCAACCACGGGCAGTCGCTCGCATACCCCGCTAATTCATGTGTCAACGGGTATCTCAACCGGTACCTGGCGACTGGCGCACTGCCGTCCAGGCCGGGCCTGGTCAACGCGACCTGC